>DASRYN010000302.1:0-4263 GCA_035687185.1 Pseudoxanthomonas sp.
AATGCCGCCGATTTCGACACGGCCGAGCGCTGGCTCGGCCACGCGCAGGCGGTGCGCGAGGACGAGGCCGGCGCGGTGCGCTACGCGCGCCGGCGCATGGACGAGGTACGCACCGCGCATGTGATGGCGCTGCGCGACGCCGCCCTGCGCGACCTGCTGCGCCCGGACGGCCTGCGCGACGCGCGCGGCCGCCTGGCCGAGGCCCTGCGCATCGCGCTGCCCGGCGACCCGGTCGCCGCGCAGCTGCGCGAGCGCATCGACCTGGTGACCCACTACGGCGTGTTCCGGCCCGGCCAGGTGTTCACCGACGCGCTGTCCGACGGCAGCCGCGGGCCGCAGATGGTGGTGGTGCCGCATGGCGCGTTTCGCATGGGCTCGGAGGAGGCCGACCCGCTGGCGGTCGACGCGGAGAAGCCGGCGCATTACGTGCGCTTCGACCGCGGCTTCGCCATGTCGCTGACCGAGGTCACCGTGGCCGAGTTCGGCCGCTTCGTGGCCATGGCCGGCGCGCGCCCCCGCGCCACCCGGCGCGGCAACTCCATCGTCTACGACGAGCGCAGCGGCAACTTCGTCCGCCGCAGCGGCGTGGACTGGCGTTCCGGCTACGACGGCCGGCCCGCCCGCCCCAACGACCCGGTGCTGCACGTCAGCGTGCACGATGCCGAGGCCTACGCCGCCTGGCTGTCGGAACAGACCGGCCGCCACTACCGGCTGCCGAGCGAGGCCGAGTTCGAGTACGCGCTGCGTGCGGGCAACCCCGGCCGTTTCCCGTGGGGCGACCGCGGCGTGCCCCCGCTGCGCGCCGGCAACTTCACCGGCGGCAACGACGCCTCGCCCGGCGGCCGCCGCTGGAACAACGCCTTCGCCGGCTACGGCGACGGCTACTGGGGCATCGCCCCGGTGGGCCGGTTCGCGCCCAACGCCTGGGGCCTGCACGACCTGGCGGGCAACGCCAGCGAGTGGGTGGCCGACTGCTGGCACGCCAGCTACCGGCGCGCGCCGGCCGACGGCGCGGCGTGGTTCAACCCCGGCTGCCGCACGCGCGTGGTGCGCGGCGGGTCCTGGGCCGGCTCCCCCGCGCAGACCCGCTCGGCGTGGCGCGCGCCGATGGATTCGGATATGACTAGCGGGCGCATCGGCTTCCGCCTGGTGCGCGGGATCTGACCAGGGCGCCAGGCAGGAGGAAGGCATGCGCAACGATCCGTTCGCAGGGGCGCGCCGCGCGGCGCCGGGCCGTCGTGGCGGCGGGCTGTTCGGCGGCCTGCGCTGGCTGATCCTGCTGGGTTTTGCCGCCTACGGCGGCTGCTACTACCTGTCCAGCCGCACCCAGGACCCGTACACCGGTGAGACGGTGCTGATCGACAGCGGCCTCGGCCCGGAGGAGGAGCGTGCGCTGGGCCTTCAGGCCTACCAGGAGATCCTGGCGCAGGAGCGGCCCCTGGACCCGTCCGATCCCACCGCGCAACAGGTGCGCGCCATCGCGAGCCGCCTGATCGACAAGGTGGACGAGGTCTCGGCCGCCATCGCCGCCGAGCGCGGCACCCAGGCGCCGGACCACTGGCGGCAGTTCGAATGGGACGTCAACGTGATCCCGTCCGACCAGGCCAACGCCTTCTGCCTGCCCGGCGGCAAGATGGCCGTGTACACGGGCCTGATCCCGGTGGCGCGGACCGAGGACGCGATGGCGGTGGTGATGGGCCACGAGATCGCCCATGCCCTGCTGCGCCACGGCGCCCAGCGCATGAGCCAGCAGAAGCTGGCGCAGATCGGGCAGATGGCGGGCGCGGCCAGCGGCATGGACCCGCAGCAGCAACAGATGATCATGGCCGCGTTCGGCTACGGCTACCTGCTGCCGTATGCGCGCACGCACGAGACCCAGGCCGACGAGGTCGGCCTGCTGCTGGCGGCGGCGGCCTGCTACGACCCCAACGAGGCGATCGGCCTGTGGCAGCGGATGGGCGAGGCCTCCGGCGGGCAGTCGCCGCCGGAGTTCGCCTCGACCCATCCCAACCCGGGCACGCGCATCCAGAACCTGCAGGCCCTCGTCCCCAGGGCGATGGAATACCGCCAGCGGTTCTGCCGGATGTAGCGGGCAGCGGGCCCGGCGGGGACGTGAAGGGGGCGTCCGCGTCGCGGCGCCCGGGCCTCAGCGCCGGGTCTTGCCGGCGCTGCCGCCGCGCTCGGGTTCGCCCCCCGGACGGCCGGCGGGGCGGCCCAGGCTGCCGGTGAGTCCGCGCTGGAACTCCTGCCAGATCTCCAGGTTGCGCTCGGTGAGCTGGTTCATCGCCGTCCATGGCGTCTGGCCCAGCAGGTTGCCCATCTGCTGGCGGAAGGTCTGCTGCTGCTCCAGGAACAGCTGCATGCTGCGCTCCAGGTAGTTGCCCATGAAGCCCTGCAGCGAATCGCCGTAGAAGCGGATGATCTGGCTCAGCAGCTGGGTGGACAGCATCGGCTCGCCGTCCTGCTCCTGCTCGGCGATGATCTGCAGCAGCACCGAGCGGGTCAGGTCCTCGCCGGTCTTGGCGTCGCGGACCTCGAAGGACTCGCCGTCGAGGATGAGCTGGCGCACGTCCTCGATGGTGATGTAGCTGGAAATTTCGGTGTCGTAGAGCCGGCGGTTCGGATATTTCTTGATGATGCGGGTGGCAGCCATCTGGCGCTCGCTGGCGGACTTCATGTGGGGCCGAGCATGGCGCACCGCAGCAGCCGGCGCAACTGCCGGTCGCCGGGGTGGCGGCTCACCAGCCCATGTGGTGGCCGCCGTTGATGTCCAAGTTGGAACCGGTGATCCAGGCCGCCTCGTCGGCCACCAGGAAGCCCACCGCATAGGCGATTTCCTCCGGCCGGCCCAGCCGCCCGGTGGGGATGTCGGCGACGATCTTGGCGCGCACTTCCTCGGGCACCGCCATCACCATGTCGGTGGCGACGTAGCCGGGGGAGACGGTGTTGACGGTGATGCCGAGCCTGGCGTTCTCGCGCGCCAGGGAAATGGTGAAGCCGTGCATGCCGGCCTTGGCCGCCGCGTAGTTGGCCTGGCCGTACTGGCCCTTGAGGCCGTTGATCGAGCTGATCTGGATCACCCGGCCCCACTTGCGCTCGCGCATGCCCTCGATCACCGCGCGGGTCACGTTGAACACCGAGTTGAGGTTGGTGTTGATGACCTCGTGCCACTGCTCGGCGGTCATGCGGTGGAAGGTGGTGTCGCGGGTGATGCCGGCGTTGTTGACCAGGATCTCCACCGGGCCCAGCTTCTCCTCGACGCCGCGCACCAGCGCCTGCGCGCCGTCCGGGGAACCCACGTCGCCGGGCACCAGGGTCACCTGGTAGCCGTCCGCGGCCATGCTCCGCTGCCAGGCCAGCGCCTTGTCCTCGTTGCGGTAGTTGGTCGCCACGCGGTGGCCCATGTCCGCCAGCCGCCTGCAGATGGCGGTGCCGATGCCGCCGGTGCCACCGGTGACGAGTGCGACGCGACTGCTCATGCTGGCCCTCCGGTGGGTCCGCTATTCAGGATGGTATGCGCCAGTTGTAGTGGCCGCTTCATGAAAGTGCAAGCGTGCGGGCATGCGCGAAGGGTCGAACCGTGCGCTGGCTCGCACCAGCAGCGCCTGCGCGCTGCCGGCCCCGCCGAGCGCGGCCGGGTCCTGGCCCAGCAGCGTCCAGCACCGGCGCAGCGCCGGCAACGGGTCGGCCGCGTCCACCGGCAGCGCGGCGCTGGACTTGGACAGCTTGCGACCCGCCTGGTCCAGCACCAGAGGCAGGTGCAGGTAGCGCGGGGTGGGCAGGCCGAGGGCGCGTTGCAGCAGGATCTGCCGCGGCGTGGAATCGAGCAGGTCGGCGCCGCGGACCACGTCGGTGATGCCCTGCGCGGCATCGTCCACCACCACCGCCAGCTGGTAGGCCCAGCAGCCGTCGGCGCGCAGGAGGACGAAGTCGCCCACTTCGGCGGCCACGTCCTGGCGCTGCGCGCCCTGCAGGCCGTCGGAGAAGACGACCACCGTGCCGTCGGCCACGCGCAGGCGGTAGGCCGGATCGGGCCGCGGCGCGGTGGCCACGCAGTGGCGGTGGATGCCCCCCTGCGCGGCCAGTTCGCTGCGGCTGCACGGGCAGGGAAAGGCCAGGCCGGCGCCCAGCAGGCGGTCGAGCGCGGCGCGGTAGAGGGCATGGCGCTGGCTCTGCCGCACCGGCGGCAGGTCCGGCTCCAGGCCGAAGGCGGCGAGCGTGGCCAGTTGGGCTTCGGCCGCGCCCGGGACCTCGCGTGGCGGG
>DASRYN010000303.1:0-5575 GCA_035687185.1 Pseudoxanthomonas sp.
GCCGCGAGCAGCAGCAGCTCGCGGGTGTCCTCCGGCACCGGCTTGGCGCGCGCGGCCAGCCGCAGCGAGGGCGCGCGGAAGACGTCGATGGCCAGCGAGAGTGCCTCGTCCCCGGTCACGTCGTGCACTACCGCCGGGTCAGCTGCGGCGTTCCATACGCGTAGTAGCCCTCGTACTGGTAGCCGTAGCCGGCGGTGCGGGCGTTGTACTTGGTCAGCAGCACGCCGATGATGCGCGCGCGCACGCCGAGCAGGCGCTTGATCACCGCCTGCGCGTTGCCGATCTTGGTGTTGCCGGACTGCACGATGAAGAGGGTGGCGTCGGCGACGTTGCCCAGGATGGCCGAGTCGGCCAGGCCCAGTACCGGCGGGCCGTCGATGACGATCTGGTCGTAGGTGTCGGCGGCCATGCTCAGCAGCGACACCAGCTTGGAGCCGGACAGCAGTTCGGCCGGGTTGGGCGGCAGCGGGCCGGCGAGGATCACGTCCAGGCGCGGCTGCCGCGTCGGCTGCACCGTGTCCTCGAAGGTGGCCGCGCTGGAAAGCAGGTTGCTCAGGCCCTTGTCGCCGCGCATCTCCAGCGACCGGTGCAGCGAGGGGTTGCGCATGTCCGCCTCGATCAGCAGCGTCCGCTTGCCGAGCTGGGCGAAATTGCGCGCCAGCGTCGCCGCGGAGGTGGACTTGCCCTCGCCGGGACCCGAACTGGTGATGAGCAGCGTCCTGGGCACGCCGCGGTCGGTGGAGAACTGCAGGGCGGTGCGCACCGAGCGGTAGGCCTCGGAGAAGGCCGAGCGCAGGTCCGAGGCCGCGTCCTCGACCGACTGCTTGGCGCCCAGCTGCGGGATGATGCCCAGCACCGACAGGCCCAGCCGGTGCTCCACGTCCTCGGGGGTCTTGATGGTGTCGTCCAGGAACTCCAGCGCGAAGGCCACCGCCACGCCGGCGATCAGGCCGAGCAGCAGGCCCACCGCCAGGTTGAGGGTGAGGTTGGGCTTGAAGCGCGCCAGCGGCACCTGCGCGCGGTCGATGACCGAGATGTTGTTGGGCCGCACGTCGCCGGCCACGCCCACCTCCTTGTAGCGCTGCAGCAGGCCGTCGTAGAGCTGGCGCGAGGTGTCGGCCTCGCGCTTGAGGATGTTGTACTGGATGCTGCGGCCGTCGGTGTTCAGGGTCTCGTTGCGCAGCGCGGCCAGCTGCGCCTGCAGCAGGTTCTCGTGGCGCACGGCCGCGTCGTACTCGGCCTTGACCGAGCGGCGCACCTCGGCGATCTCGGCGCCGATCTGCCGGTCCAGTTCCTGGATCTGGCTCTGCAGCTGCTGCATCTCCGGGTATTCGGGCTTGAACACGCGGGCCTTCTCCTGGTACACGCGCTGCGCGTCCGCCCGCTGCTGGCGCAGCGCGCCGACGATGGAGCCGCCGAGCATGTCCTGCGGCAGCGCGTTGGAGGACTGCACCTGCGACCAGCGCGACTGCGCGCGGATGCGCTGGGCCTGGGCCTCGGCCAGCGAGGCGTTGAGGTCCACCAGGTTCTGGCCCACCAGCGAGCGGCCGTCGCTGGTGTTGACCAGGTTTTCCTTCTGCGCGAACTCCACCAGCTTGCGCTCGGCGTCCTCCAGCCGGGACTTGGCCAGCTTCAGCTGTTCCTCCAGGTAGGTCTTGGCGTACGAGGACGCACCGAAGCGGCGTTCCAGCTCGCTGGCGATGAAGCCGTCGGCCACGGCGTTGGCCGCACGCGCCGAGAATCGCGGGTCGGGGCTGTCGAAATGGATGTTGACCAGGCGCGAGCGCGGCTGCGGCGCCACCGTCAGCGAGCCCTGGATGATGTCGGCGGCCGCGCGGCGCCCGGATTCGGGGTCGGCATCCGCGGCCTGTGCGGTGGCCGCAGGCTCGGATTGGGGGCGAACCACCGACATCAGGCGCGCGATCCACGACGGCGGGTCCAGGCGGTCGAGGTTCGCCTGCGTCAGGTCCAGGTCGTCGGCCACGCGCTCGGCCAGCGCACGGCTCTTCAGCAGGCCGATCTGGGTGGTGAGGAACTCGGGGTCCGAACCGGTCGGGATGCCCATCTCGGTCTGCACCACCTGCTGCGCGTGGCGTTCGATCTGCAGCACCGCGGTGGCGCGGTAGATGGGCGTGGCCATCAGCGTCACCATCAGCGCGGCGGCCACGACCCCGGCCAGCACGCCCAGGATCAGCCAGCGGCGCTTGGCGATGATGTGCCAGTACGCCAGCAGATCAATGGCGTCCTCGTCGCGCTCGTCCCGCTGCACGTCCAGCAGCAGGGCGTTCCGCGCGGGCACCACCGCCGGAACCTGGGCGTCGCCGTTGGCGGGAAGTCGGGAAGCCCCATCGTCCAGCGGGCCGACCGGCAGGTTGTCCTTGTTCATGGGACTCCAGTGCGGGGAAGCGGGAAGCCGGGCCGACGCCCGGACGCGTCAGTAGTACGGCCGCCAGAACACGCCCAGCACCGGGACGGTCTCGATGAAGCGGCGCAGCAGCGTCTTGCTGCCGGAGGCCTCGACCACGACGATGTCGTCGCCGAACAGCTGCGGGTCCTCGACGCGCCCGCTGCGCAGCTCGCGCATGTCGTACACCGCGGCCATCTTCTGCCCGTTGACCTGGCGGAACAGCACCACGCCGCCCAGGTCGGCCAGCGGGTCCAGTCCCTCGGCGATGGCGATGGCCTGCAGCAGCGAGGTCTTGCCGGTCAGCGGGTAGATCCCCGGCTTCTTCAGCGCGCCTTCCAGGGTGATGCGCTGGCTGGAGAATTCCTTGACGAAGACCGTCACCTGCGGGTTCTGCAGGTAGCCTTCGGCGTAGCGCCGTGCCAGTTCCTGCTCCAGCTCGGGGATCGTCCTGCCGCCGGCGACGACGCTGCCCACCAGCGGCAGCGAGATCTGCCCGTTGGAATTGACGCGGGCGGTGCGGTTGAGGTCCTCCACGCCGAACACGCTGATCTCGATCAGGTCCGAGGCGCCCAGCCGGTACTCGGACGCGCCCTCGTAGGCGCCGGCGGCGTTGGTGGTGTCGGGCGGCGGCAGGGCCTTGCTGGCGCCCACGGCGCGCACGCCCGAGTTGCTGGAGCAGGCGCTGGCCGCGACCAGCAGGATCAGGCAGCAAAGCAGCGAACGGAGCGGACGAAGCGCGTGCATTCAGGTTGCCCTCGGTCCCAGGCGCGCGGAGGTGGCCCAACTGCGCGCATAGGTAGCACCGGAAATGTCATCGTCCTGTCGAGACGCCGCGGGCACGGCGAGCGGCCGGGACGCGCCTCCACGCGGCGCTCACGCTGCGGCCGGAGCGCAGCCGCGAGCACGGCGAAGCGGAGACCCGCGGCCGACGGCATCGCGGAGCGTGGCCCATCGGCGGATGCCGCGCGCTGTGCAAGCGGAGGTGTGGCCGTCATGTCGACAGCGAGAACGACTCGCAGGCGAGGCGCCGCGCCGCCCGCGGGGACGGCCCCGGTGCGCGGCATCAGGAAGTGCGGCCGGCGCGGACGGCCGCCAAAAACAAAACCCCGCCGGGGCGGGGCTGGTGCGTGCCTGTCTGGTGGCTATGGGGGGACTCGAACCACCGACCCCAGCATTATGAGTGCTGTGCTCTAACCGGCTGAGCTACATAGCCATGCGCAGAGCCGCGCATTCTTCAACTTCCCGACCGCCGTGTCAACGTGCGCTTGTCGGGTCGCCGGGGGCGTGGCACAGTCGGGGCAGTCGAATTCTGGAGTCCGCATCGTGATCGATCCGGACGGATACAGGCCGAACGTCGGCATCGTGCTGATGCGCGCGGACGGCCAGGTGTTCTGGGCGCGCCGCGTGCGCCGGGACGGCTGGCAGTTCCCCCAGGGCGGGATGCGCAGCGACGAGACCCCGGTCGAGGCCATGTACCGAGAGCTGCGCGAGGAGACCGGGCTGCTGCCCGAGCACGTGGAAGTGCTCGGCGCCACCCCCGGCTGGCTGCGCTACCGCCTGCCCGGCCGGGCCATCCGCCGCGGCGAGGGCCCGGTGTGCATCGGCCAGAAGCAGGTGTGGTTCCTGCTGCGGCTGCTGGCCGACGATTCGGCGGTCCGCTTCGACACCACCGATACCCCCGAATTCGACCACTGGCGCTGGGTGGATTTCTGGTACCCGGTCGAGCACGTGGTCACCTTCAAGCGCGGGGTCTACGCCCGCGCGCTGCGGCACCTGGCGCCGCTGGCCCGGGGCTCGGGGGCGGTCGTGCGGCAGATGCCGCCCACGGCGCAGGAGGCCTGGCTGCCCGGCAGCGCGGCCGGGCACGAACGGCCGCGCAAGCGGCCGCGGGGCGCGCGCGGGCGCCGTTCATCCGCCTGAACGCGGATGAGGGCCGTTCGCAATTGACATCGATTCTCATCCGTAGTGGAATGGCCGGGTCCCGAACCGCCGGCCGTTTCCCCCGTGTACGTCTGCATCTGCAACGGTGTCACCGACCGCCACATCCGCGAGGCCGCCGACAGCGGCTGCGCCAGCGTCGCCGAGCTGACCATGCGCACGGGCGCCGGGGCCAACTGCGGTTCGTGCCTGGAGATGGCCGCGTCCATCCTGCTCGAGCACCGCGCCCGCGAGCTGCCGCTGCCGCTCCTGGCCGTCGCCGCCTGACCGCGCCCGGCAGCGCCGGGGAATGAACACGATTCGCGTTACCTCGCCGCTCCGCGCGGCGCGCTAGAGTGCGCGCGTTCCCCCACCACGAGGAGCGCGCGGATGAAAGGCGACGCCAGGGTCATCGAATACCTCAACAAGGCGCTGTACAACGAGCTGACGGCGATCAACCAGTACTTCCTGCACGCCAAGATGCTGAAGAACTGGGGGCTCAAGGAGCTGGCCGAGCACGAGTACAAGGAGTCCATCGACGAGATGCGCCACGCCGACTGGCTGTCCGAGCGCATCCTGTTCCTGGAGGGCCTGCCCAACTTCCAGTCGCTGGGCAAGCTGCGCATCGGCGAGAACCCGCGCGAGATCCTCGAGTGCGACCTGGCGCTGGAGATGGACGCCATCCCGCTGCTGCGCGAGGCCATCGCCTACGCCGACTCGATCGGCGACTACGTCAGCCGCCAGCTGTTCACCAAGATCCTCGACTCCGAGGAAGAGCACGTGGACTGGCTCGAGACCCAGCTGGACCTGATCGGCCGGATCGGCGAGCCCAACTACCTGCTGAGCAAGCTCGAGGACTGACCGGCGCTGGCCGACAGCCAGCCCTGCAGCGCCACGCGCGCGCGCGCGAATTCGGCGATGAGCAGCGCCACCGCCACCGCCGGGCGGTCCAGCGCGTTGGCGCGCGCGCCCAGCTCGATGCGCTTGGCCGCGGCCGACAGCGCCAGCGCGCCGACGTTGGCGGCGGAGGACTTGAGCGCATGCGCAGCCTCGCGCATGGCGTCCAGGTCGGGGGTGGCCGAGGCCTGTTCCATGCGCCGGATCAGGCGCGGCGTCTCGGCCAGGAACAGGTGCACGATGGACAGCGCGTCCTCGCCGGCGATCTCGCGCAGTTCGTCCAGCACGCCGGTCTCGAGCACCGGGGCCGGCGGCAACTGCGCGATGGCCGGTTCGGCGGCGGGCGGGGCGGTT
>DASRYN010000304.1:0-2113 GCA_035687185.1 Pseudoxanthomonas sp.
AGGCCTGACCGGCTTTTGCGCCGCACCCACGCGCGCGCCGGCGGGCTGCTATGGTCGGCGCACCTGCCACCGGGAGGCGCGCATGGCCCGCTTCGCCAGTTTCCGCGAGTTCTATCCGTTCTACCTCGACGAGCACCGCAACCGCACCTCGCGCCGCCTGCATTTCGCGGGCAGCTGCGGCGCGTTGCTGTTCCTGGGCCTGGCGCTGTGGAGCGGCAGCGCCTGGTGGCTGCCGGCCGCGCTGGCGTGCGGCTACGGCTTCGCCTGGGTGGGGCATTTCTTCTTCGAGAAGAACCGGCCGGCCACCTTCCGCCATCCCGTGTACTCGTTCATCGGCGACTGGGTGATGTTCAAGGACATCCTCACCGGCCGCATCCCGTTCTGAGCGGGCGTCAGGCCGCCGGCGCGGGGCCTTCGTAGAACATCAGGAAGGCCGCGCCCACGATCAGGGCGAAGGCCGCGTAGTGGTTCCATTTCAGCGGCTGGCCCAGGTACCAGGCCGAGAAGCCGGCGAACACCACCAGGGTCAGGATCTCCTGCACCGTCTTCAGTTGCACCACCGAGTACACCGCGCTGCCCATGCGGTTGGCGGGGACCATCAGCAGGTACTCGAAGAAGGCGATGCCCCAGCTGGCCAAGATGACCGCCAGCAGCGGCGCACCCTTGTACTTCAGGTGCCCGTACCAAGCGAAGGTCATGAACACGTTGCTGGCCAGCAGCAGGAGCACGGGCAGCAGGTAGGCGGACAGGGAGGCTGGGGACATGGCGGCATGCGCGCGGTGGAGACCGCGCGCAGCATAGCCGCGCCGGGGCGGCGCCGGCGGGGCGGTCGCCTCAGGTGCCCCGCAGCGCCAGCGCCGGCGGGGTGCGCAGGATGCGGCGGGTGCCGGACCAGCCCGCCAGCAGGCTCAGCAGCACGCCGCCCGCACCGCCGGCCAGCAGCGCGGGCCATGGTGGCGACAGCGCCAGCTCGAACAGCTGCCGCGACACCGCCACCCCGATCGCGGCCGCGGCGCCCATCGCCAGCAGCGCGGCCAGCAGGCCCAGCGCGCCGAACTCCACCAGCACCGCGCCGCGCAGCTGGCTGCGCCGCGCGCCCAGGGTGCGCAACACCGCGCTGTCGTAGCGGCGCTCCCCGGCGGTGGCCTGCAGCGCGGCCAGCAGCACCAGCACGCCGGCGGCCAGGCTGAAGCCCATCACCAGCTGCACCGCCTGGGCCACGCGCTCGATGACCTCGCGCACCCGCTGCAGGATGGCGTCGATGTCCAGCAGCGAGACGTTGGGGAAGGCGCGCGCCACCGGGGCCAGCTGCGCGGTCCGCCCCGACGGCAGGTGGAAGCTGGAGATCAGGCTGTAGGGCGCGTCGCCCACCGCGCCGGCGTTGAGCAGCAGGAAGAAGTTGACCCGGAACGAATCCCAGTCGGCCTTGCGCAGGCTGGTCACGGTGAAGCTGCGCTCCTGCTCGCCCAGCTGCAGGGTGACCGTATCGCCCGGCTTCACCCCGTAGCGCCGCGCCCAGCCCTCCTCGACCGAGGCTTCGGCCGCGTCGCTGTCCGCCGCCCAGAAGCGCCCCTCCAGCAACGTGTTGGCCGGCGGGAAGGTGTGGCGCCAGGAGAAGTTGACCGGGCGGTTGGCGTCGTCCTCGCCCGCTTCGCCTTCGCGCTCCTGCCGCTGCGGCGGGCGGCCGTTGATCGCCACCAGGCGGCCGGTGCCGAACGGTTGCAGGTCCGGGTCGGCCACGCCCAGGCCGCGCAGATGCGCCTCCACCGCCTCGGCCTGGTCGCGCTGCACGTTGAGCAGGAAGTAGTTGGGCGTGTCGGCGGGCAGGCGGTCGCGCCACTGCGCGAGCAGGCCCGGCCCGATCACCGCCAGCAGCAGCAGCGCGCACAGCGACAGCGACAGCCCCACCAGCTGCACCACCGCCAGCGTGCGGCGCCGGGTCAGCGCGGCCAGGCCCAGCCGCCACGGGCCGCGCAGGCGGCCCTGCACCCGGCGCAGCAGCCACAGCAGCGCGGCGCCGGCCAGGGCCGCCAGCAATGCCAGCGCGGCCAGTCCGCCCAGCACCCACAGCGCCAGCGGCAGGTCGCCGGTGGCATACATCGCCAGCGCCACG
>DASRYN010000305.1:0-7492 GCA_035687185.1 Pseudoxanthomonas sp.
GTTGACGAGGCCGCGCCCACCATCGGCGCAGGCACAAGGAGGACAGGACCATGCGCGCGCGTTGGCTTTCGATGCTGCTGTGCGGGCTGCTGGCGCCGGTCGCGGCCGCGCAGCAGGGCGACGGGACCCGGGTGTCGACGCGGGTCAGCACGGTCAAGCCGGAACGCGCGCCGCTCACGCCCGAGCGGCTCGCCGCGCTGCGGGTGCCCGACGGCTTCGAGATCGGCGTGTTCGCCGAGGGCCTGCTCAACCCGCGCATCCTCGCCGTCTCGCCGGAGGGGCGCGTCTACGTCAGCCGCCGCGAGCAGGGCGACGTGCTGATGCTCGAGGACCGCGACGGCGACGGCCGCGCCGACGGCCCGCCGCGGCCGGTCGCGCACCGGCCCGGCGCGCACGGCCTGGCGATCCACGACGGCCGCCTCTACCTGGCCACGGTCAAGGAGATCTACGCCGCTCCGCTGCGGCCGGACGGCAGCCTGGGCGAGCTGCAACTGCTGGTGGACGACCTGCCCGACGGCGGCCAGCATCCCAACCGCACCCTGGCCTTCGGCCCGGACGGCATGCTGTACGTGAGCGTGGGCTCCACCTGCAACGCCTGCAACGAGACCAACCCCGAGCACGCGACCCTGCTGCGCATGTCGCCGGACGGGAAGTCGCGCACCATCTTCGCCAGCGGCCTGCGCAACACCATCGGCTTCGGCTGGCACCCCCGCACCGGCGCGCTGTGGGGCATGGACCACGGCATCGACGACCTCGGCGACGAGGTCCAGGCCGAGGAACTGAACCTGATCGAGAAAGGCCGCCGCTACGGCTGGCCGCACGTGTACGGCGACGGCGGGCTGCACCCGCAGACCACGCCCCCCGGCGGCATCGCCAAGGAGCAATGGCGCGCGATCAGCACGCCGATGGTGCTGGGCTACACCGCGCACGCCGCGCCCATGCAGATGGCCTTCCATCCGGGCGGCAACTTCCCGGCCGAATACGCGGGCGACGCCTTCGTGGCCATGCGCGGCTCCTGGAACCGCGACCCGCCCTCGGGCTACGAAGTGGTGCGCATCCGCTTCGGGCAGGACGGCCAGCCGCGTGCGATCGAGCCCTTCGCCACCGGCTTCCTGGTCGAACGCGGCCGCGCCCACGTCGCCCGGCCGGTCGGCCTGGCGGTGGCCGCCGACGGCGCGCTGCTGGTCTCGGACGACAGCAACGGCACGATCTTCCGCATCGCCCACCGCGGCGGCCCGCGCCAGGCCGCGCAGGCGGCACCGCCCGCGGCCGAGATGCAGCGTCAGGCCGCCATCGGCGTGGGCGTGCCACTGGCGCTGGCGCGTCCGGAGACCGCCGGCGGCGGCGCCATCGCCCTGCGTTCGCCCGCCTTCGCCGACGGGGCTGCCATCCCCGCCCGCTACAGCGAGTACGGCGAAGGCGTCTCGCCGCCGCTGTCGTGGGACGCGGTGCCCGGCGCGCGCTCCTACCTGCTGGTGATGGAGGACCCGGACGCGCGGCCGATCACCCCGTTCGTGCACTGGGTGGCCTGGAACATCCCCGCCGGAACCACCGCCCTGCCCGAAGGCCTGCCCGAGCAGCCGCGGCTGACCGACCCGCCCGGGCTGATGCAGGGCGCCACCAGCCGCGGCTCGGTGGGCTATTTCGGCCCCAGGCCGCCGGTGGGCGACCGCCCGCACCGCTACCACTTCCAGATCCTGGCGCTGGACACGGTGCTGGACCTGCCGCCGGCGGCGGACCGCGATGCGGTGCTGGCGGCCGCGCGCGGCCACGTGATCGGCCGCGGCCGCCTGGTGGGCACCTACGCCCAGCGCACCGAACCGGCGATGTGACCGCCTCCGGATGTGGAACCGCGACACCGCCATCTACCAGATCGACCCGTCCCTGTTCCTGGACGGCGACGGCGACGGACGCGGCGACCTGCCCGGCGTCGAGCGCGCACTGGAGTACGTGAAGTGGCTGGGCGCCAGTACCCTCTGGCTGCTGCCCTTCTACCGCTCGCCGTTCCGCGACCACGGCTATGACGTCACCGACCACCTGGCCGTGGACCCGCGCTTCGGCGGCATCGGCGCGTTCTGCTCGCTGATCGAGCGCGCCGAGAGCCTGGGCCTGCGGGTGCTGGTGGAGCTGGTCATGCAGCACACCTCCGACCGCCATCCCTGGTTCCAGGCCGCGCGCCGCGACCGCAACTCGCCCTACCGCGACTACTACATCTGGGCCGACGAACCGCCCGACGACGGCCTCAAGCCCATCTTCCCCGGCGTGGAGGACAGCGTCTGGACCTGGGACGAAGTCGCCGGCCAGTACTACCGCCACCGCTTCTATGCGCACGAGCCCGACCTGGAACTGGGCAACCCGCGCGTGCGCGAGGAGATGTACCGGATCATGGCCTACTGGCTGCGCCTGGGCGTGCACGGCTTCCGCATCGACGCGGTGCCGTACATGATCGAGCGCGCGCGCAAGGCCGACCCGCGCGACGACGGCCTGTGGCTGCTGAAGGACATGCGCGACTTCGCGTGGCAGCGCCGGCCCGGCGCGGTCCTGATGGGCGAGGCCGACGTGCCGCCGGGCCACTACGACGACTACTTCGGCGACTGCGACCGCCTTACCCACCTGCTGGACTTCTCCACCAACAACCACCTGTTCCTCTCCGCCGCCCGCGGCGACGCGCGGCCGCTGCAGCGCGCCCTGCGCCAGGCGCACCAGGCCTCCGGCCGCGGCCGCCTGGCGGTGTGGCTGCGCAACCACGACGAGCTGGACCTGGAGCAGCTGTCCGAACGCGAGCGCGCGCAGGTGCTGGAAGCCTTTGCCCCCGAGGAGTCGATGCGCATCTACGGCCGCGGCATCCGCCGCCGGCTGGCGCCGATGATGGACGGCGACCCGGCGCGGCTGGCCATGCTGCACGCGCTGCTGCTGTCGCTGCCCGGCACGCCCGTGCTGCGCTACGGCGACGAGATCGGCATGGGCGAGAACCTGCGCCTGCGCGAACGGCGCGCGGTGCGCACGCCCATGCAGTGGCACGGCGGCCACAACGGCGGCTTCTCCGACGCACCGGCGGAAGCGCTGCCGGTGCAGCCCATCGGAGACGGCCCCTACGGCTACCCCGTGGTCAACGTGCAGGCGCAGCGCTGGCGGCACGGTTCGCTGCTCGAGCGCGTGCGCGGGCTGGTGCAGACGCGCGTGGCGCTGCGCGAGATGCTGGGCCAGTGGCGGCCGGTGCGCCACGACAGCCGCCGCGTGTTCGCCCTGCGCTACGACGAGCCTGCGTCCGGCTCGGCCGTGTTCTGCTTCGCCAACCTCACCGCCGAGGCGCTGGCGGTGACGGTGGACGAGCCCGACGCCGGCACGCTGGAGGACGTGGCCTGCGACGGCCCCTATCCCGCGCCCACGCTCGCGCCGCTGGCGCTGCGCGGCTACGGCTACCGCTGGCTGCGGCGCGTGCGCCCGTAGTGCTCAGCGCAGCCCGGCCAGCCGCGGGCCCAGGTCGTCGACGAAGCGCTCCTGCTCCGGATGCACGTTGTGCAGGTACAGCGCGTCGAAGCCCATCTCCAGGTCCTCGCGCAGCCAGGCCAGCTGGCGGCCGGCGTCCGCGGCCACCCGCACCGCGGCGGCCACGTCCTGCGGGGTCACGTGCGCGGCCGCGGCCTCGTACTGGGCCGGCGTGCGCAGCACCTCCGAGACCTCGCCGCCGAACACGTTGGCGCGCCACTGCGCGTGCGCGCCGGCCAGCGCCTCGGCGTCGCTGCCGGCGTAGGCCAGCTTGACCTGCAGCCGCAGCGGCTTGCCCTCGCCGCCGCCCTCGCGGAACGCCTCCACCACCCGGCGCAGGCGTTCGCGCGGCATGCTCACCGTGATCAGGCCGTCGGCCCAGCCGCCGCCCCAGCGCGCGGTCTCCTCGCTCAGCGCGGCCACGAACACCGGCGGCGGCGCCGGCGGCAGCGTGTACAGGCGCGCCTCCTGCACGGTGATCGCGCCGCGGTGGTCCACCGCCTCGCCGCGCCACAGCGCGCGCATCACCGCCACCGCTTCCAGCAGGCGCGCGTTGCGCTCGGCCTTGGACGGCCACCGCTGGCCGGTGATGGCCTCGTTGAGCGCCTCGCCGCTGCCGGCGGCCATCCAGAAGCGACCCGGGAACATCTGCTCCAGCGTCGCCGCGGCCTGCGCCACCACCGCGGGGTGGTAGCGCCCGGCCGGGCTGGTGACCACGCCCAGCGGCAGCGCGGTGACCGCCATCGCCGCGCCGAGCCAGGACCAGGCATGGCCGCTCTGCCCCTGCGCCTCGGTCCACGGGTGGAAATGGTCCGAGCACATGGCCGCGTCGAACCCGGCCGCCTCGGCGCGGCGCACCAGGTCGAGCAGGCGCGCGGGCGCGAACTGTTCGTGCGAGGCGTGCAGACCGATCAGCGGCATCGGCGTTCCGGCATCCAGGGGTGGCGCGCAGCATGGCGCGCACCGGGTGGAGGCGCCGTTGACGCGCCCTGCGCACGGCCGCTGCTATACCGCGCGCCATGAACGCGCCATCCGCATCCGCCGCCGGCAGCAAGCGCTGGGCCATCGCCGAGGGCTACATCCCCGCCTGGAGCAACGGCCCGGCGCCGCAGCTGGAAAGCCACGAGACCTGCTGCATCCTCAACCTGGGCGAGCAACCGGCGCAGGTGCGCATCACCGTCTACTTCGAGGACCGCGAACCGGCCGGGCCGTACCGCATCGAGGTCGGCGCGCGGCGCACCCGGCACCTGCGCTTCAACGAACTGCGCGACCCCGAACCGATTCCTGCCGACACGCCCTACGCCAGCGTCATCGAGTCGGACGTGCCCATCGTGGTGCAGCACACGCGGCTGGACTCGCGCCAGGCCGAAAACGCGCTGATGACCACCCTGGCCCATCCGCTGGACTGAGGCGGATCCGGCACCGTCCGCGCACGCGAGCGCGGGCCCGACCCGGCACGATTCCATGGCTCTCGACGCGACCGAAGTGCGTGTGGAAAGGCTGCAGGTGCCGGGCTCGGGCCTGGCGGCCACGCGCACCCATGCCCCCGGCGTACCGGGCGCGCTGTTCGTGCACGGCTGGACCGGCTCGCGCCAGGACATGGCCGGGCCGATGGCCGAGGTGGCTGCACTGGGCTACGCCTGCCTGGACTACGACCTGCGCGGCCACGGCGCCACCGCCGCCGAGCACGACAGCGTGACCCCGCGGCAGAGCCTGGACGACCTGGCCGCCGCCTACGACGCCCTGGCCGCCACGCCGGGACTGGACGCCGGCGCCATCGCCGTGGTCGGCACCAGCTTCGGCGCCTGGCTGGCCGCGCTGCTGACGCGGGAGCGCCCGGTGCGCTGGCTCGCGCTGCGGGTGCCGGCGCTGTATCCGGACGAATGCTGGGACCGGCCCAAGGCGGCGATGGACGCCGGGGCGCTCGCGCGCTACCGACGCCGGCCGCCCTCGCCGGAAACCGACCGGGCGCTGGCGGCCTGCGCGCGGTACGACGGCGACGTGCTGCTGGTGTGGTCGGGGCGCGACGAAGTGCTGCCGCCTGGCATCGCCGATGCCTTCCAGACCGCGTTCCCGCGCGCGCGGTCGCTCACCGTGCGCCGCCTGCGCGACGCCGACCACGCCCTCACCGGCGCCCGCCAGCGCCGCGAATACCGCACGCTGCTGGCCGCCTGGCTCGGCGACCTGCTGCGCCACCACCGCCGCACGGCGCTCGCCGCCGGGCTCGGCGCCGACCCGGGCTGATCGCGCGGGCCGGTTCGCGGACCAGGCCTAGGCGGCGTAGCGGGTGGGGTCGGCCACGCCAGCGGCGGCGAACCCGGCCGCGCGCAGGCGGCAGGCGTCGCAATGGCCGCAGGCGCGGCCCTGCGCATCGGCGCGGTAGCAGGAGACCGTCTGCGCGAAATCCACGCCCAGGCGCAGCCCCTCGCGCACGATCCCGTCCTTGCCCATGCCGATCAGCGGCGCGTGCACCCGGATGCCCGCGCCTTCCACGCCCGCCTTGGTCGCCAGGTTGGCCAGCCGCTCGAACGCGTCCACGAACTCCGGGCGGCAATCCGGGTAGCCGGAGTAGTCCACGGCGTTGACCCCGCAGAAGATGTCCGCCGCGCCCAGCACCTCGGCCCAGCCCAGGGCGATGGAAAGCATGATGGTGTTGCGCGCCGGCACGTAGGTCACCGGGATGCCGGCACCGCCGGCCTCGGGCACCTCGATGTCGTCGGTCAGCGCCGAGCCGCCGATGCTGCGCAGGTCCACGTCCACGGTCTTGTGCGCCACCGCGCCCAGCGCGCGGGCGACGCGGTCGGCCGCCTCCAGTTCGGAGGTGTGGCGCTGGCCGTAGCGCACGCTCAGCGCGTGCACGGCAAAGCCCTGCTCGCGGGCGATGGCCAGTACCACGGCCGAATCCATGCCACCGGAAACCAGGACGACGGCCTTCTTCATGGGCGAACAGCGAAATGGCGGAGGTGTCATTGTAGAGGCGGCCCCGCCCCGCGCGCCTCCGCGGGCGCCCCTCGCCGGCCACCCGGCGAACCGACGGGCCGCCAACGCGCGACGCCTGCTGTAGGAGCCCGCCTCGCGGGCGACCCTCGCCACCGAGGAGCGCGGCCGCGCCCTGCACCCCCAGTCGCCGGCAAGACCGGCGCCTGCAGCGGCGAGTGTCGGTCAGCGGCCCGGCTCGTCGTTCCAGAGGATCTTGTGCAGCTGCATCTGGAAGCGCACCGGCAGCCGGTCGGCGACGATCCAGTCGGCCAGCTCGCGCGGGTGCAGCTCGCTCTTGCTGGGCGAGAACAGCACGTCGCAGCGCGAGGCCAGGCCGTGCCCGGCCACCATGTCCCGCGCCCACTCGTAGTCCGCGCGGCCGCAGAGCACGAACTTCACCTGGTCGCGCGCGGTCAGCAGCGGCAGGTTCTCCAGGCGGTTGCGCGCCACCTCGCCCGAGCCCGGCGTCTTGAGGTCGACCACACGCGAGACCCGGGGGTCCACGCCGGCGATGTCCAGCGCGCCGGACGTCTCCAGCGAGACGTCGTAGCCGGCGTCGCACAGGCGACGCAGCAGGTCCAGGCAACGCTTCTGCGCCAGCGGTTCGCCGCCGGTGACGCAGACGTGGCGCACGCCGTGGCGGGCGACCTCGGCCAGGATGGCCTCGATGTCCCACCACTGGCCGCCGTGGAAGGCGTAGGCGGTGTCGCAGTACTGGCAGCGCAGCGGGCAGCCGGTCAGGCGCACGAACACGGTGGGCCAGCCGGCGGTCGCGGCCTCGCCCTGCAGCGACAGGAAGATCTCGGTGATCCGCAGGCGGTCCTGCGGGGGGGAAGCGTTCATGGCGTCATTGTAGGTGGCCGCCCCCGGCACGGCACGGCGACGGCCCATGGGGCAGGGCGAAGCCGCGAGCTCGGCAACGGTCGCCGGCAAGGCCGGCTCCTGCAGGCGGCCTCGGTTCGTAGGAGCCCGTCTTGCGGGCGACCCCGCGGCGCGATGGAACGCGGCGGAACCAGGCCACGCA
>DASRYN010000306.1:0-5788 GCA_035687185.1 Pseudoxanthomonas sp.
CGCCGTCAGCGCATCCAGCCGGACAGCTCGTTGCGGTCCAGGCGGCCGTCGGCGTTGGTGTCCACCGCGCGGAACTCGCCGCCCAGCGTGGCATTGGCACCGGCCTCGGTGCGGCTGAGCACGCCGTCGCCGTTGCCGTCCAGCGCATCGAAATCGATGCGGTACTCGCCGACCACGCTGTCGGGCTCGAACGAGCGGATCACCACCTGTTCGTTGTTGTCGCCGGCCATCACCACCATGCCGGTCTGGCGCTGCATGGGCTGGCGGGTCGGCGCGTCGGCGTCGCTGGCGCGCGGCAGGGCCTGCGCCTGGGCGCCGTGCGTTTCGGTCTGGGCGGGCGCGGCGCCGCTGGCGAGGGCCAGCAGCAGGCCGGCGGAAAGCGGGAGCAGGGGAACGTTGCGCATGGCGTCGGACCTCCGTCGGGGAGGCACGGACACTAGGCCGGCGGCGGTGAAGCGGCGGTAAACCCGCCCCCGCTCACGGCAGGAAGGGGAACACCAGCTTCAGCAGCCCCTTCAGCGCGCCCTCGGCGCTGCCGGCCACGGCCTTGGCGCCCAGGCTGTTGAGCGCCTTGCGCGCGTCCTCCCAGCGCAGCCGGGTGACGTCCTTCTTCAGCAGGTCGGCCAGTTCCTGCGAGGCCGGCGCCAGCCGGCGCAGCGCCTTGACGATGCCCTCGGTGTCCGGTTGCAGGAAGCCGCTGCGCTCGGCCAGCGCCACCAGCGTGTCGAAGCGCACCGCCAGCACCTCGCGGTTGCGCTCGTACACCGGCAACCCGCCGGCGTCGAGGATGGCCTGCTCGAACTGCTGGCGGTCGTCCGGGTGCTCGATGCGCACGGCCAGGAAGCCCTCGCCGCGGGCGCGCTCGCTGACGTGGGTGCTGCCGGCGCGCAGGTTGGCCTCGGTGAGCACGTAGCCGAGGATGCGGCGCAGCGCCGCGTCGGCCGGCTCGGCCACCAGGTGGCGCCAGCGCGCGTAGCCGTCGCGCCGCAGCGCGCGCAGCTTCGCCGGGGTGACCCTCAGCTGCGCGGCCGCGGCGTGGTTGCTGGCGCTGCGGTCGATGGCGCCGTCGCGCTCCAGCAGCACGAACACCAGCAGCTCCAGGTCGCGCTTGCTCAGCGCGCCGAAGCCCTGCAGCAGGGTCTGGCGGAGGAACTCGGCGGCGAAGGCCGCCGGGTCGTGGAGTTCGAGGTTCTGCATGGCGGCTCTCCGGTGCGACAGTATCGGCCGGGGCGCTCGCACGGCGTGAGAACGGCCGGCCCGCCTCAGCGCCCGGCTTCGCGCCCCGGGCGGTCGCTGCGGAAGGTCTCGATGGCGCCGCGGTCCTGCAGCGTGACGTAGACGTCGCGGCCGTCGGCGCCGCCGAAGGCGACGTTGGTGGGCCGGCTCCCGCGCAGCGCCACCTCGCGCAGCACCCGGCCCTGCGGCGATACCACGGCCACCGTGCCCGCGCCGTAGCGGGCCACGTAGAGATTGCCGTCTGCGTCGCAGCGCATGCCGTCCAAACCATGCTCGTCGAACCTGGCCAGCAGGCGCTTGTTCGAGACCCCGCCGTCGGCGTCGATGTCGTAGACCCAGATGCGGCGCTGCACGCTCTCGTTCACGTACAGGCGCCGCCCGTCGGGGCTGACCTCGATGCCATTGGTCGTTCCCATGCCCGCCTCCAGGCGGCGCACCGCGCCGTCGCGCCCGATGCGCCACAGCTGCCCGGTGCCGTTCTTCCAGTCCGGGTCGCTCGCGTACAGCGTGCCGTCCGGGGCCAGGGCGATGTCGTTGGGCTGGTGCGCGCCGGGCAGGTGCGCGAACACCTCCACGCGGCGGCTGGCCGGGTCGATGCGCAGCACGTTGTGGCCGGTGTAGTCGGCCACGTACATCGCGCCGTCGGCGCCGAAGCGGATGCCGTTGCCGGTGCTGCCCGGCGGCAGCTCGACGAACAGTTCCGCGCGGCCGCTGCCGTCGGCCTGCGGCACGACCCGGCCGATGGTGCCGTCGCGGCCGAAGGCCACGGCGTAGAGCGCGCCGTCCGGGCCGGTGGCCGGGCCTTCGACGCCGGCGGCGAAGGTGCCGTCGCCGACGAAGTCGCGCGCCCTGAACGGCGCGTCGGCGGAGGCGGCCGGCGGCGGAAACAGCGCCGCGGCGGCGAGCAGCAGTCCGGCGCGTCGGCGCGGGCGGATCGTGATGCGGGCGATGGCGGCGTCCTCCCTGGCAGCGGATGCGGGCCAGTGTGCCAGAGCCGCGGCCACATACGCCGCCGTTCGCGTGCCGGTGCGCGCTGTGGCATCGTGGCCCCGCCCGCGCACGCACGCGCCACCAGCCCGGAGGGAACATGCGATCACAGGGACTCACCCGCCGCCACCTGCTGGCGGCCATGGCCGGTGCAGGCCTCGGCGCGGCGCTGCCCGCCTGTGCCAATGGCGGAGGCCAGGCACCGGCCGCGTCGTCGTCGGGGCCGTCGCCGCGGCGCAAGGACTCCGTCGGCGTGGCCCTGATCGGTCTCGGCGGCTACGCCAGCAACCAGCTGGCGCCGGGCCTGCAGCTGACGCGGCACTGCCACCTGGCCGGCATCGTCACCGGCTCGCCGCACAAGATCCCGGTGTGGCAGGAGAAGTACGGCATCCCCGACCGCAACGTCTACAGCTACGACGACTTCGACCGCATCGCCGACAACCCGGACATCCAGGCGGTGTACATCGTCACGCCCAACGACCTGCACATGCCGCTGACCCTGCGCGCGGCCGCCGCCGGCAAGCACGTCTGGTGCGAGAAGCCGATGGCGATGGACGCGCGGGAGGCCGAGGCCATGGTCGAGGCCTGCCGGCGCAACAAGGTGCAGCTCACCATCGGCTACCGCCTGCAGCACGAGCCCAACACCCGCCGGCTGATGGCCATGGCCCGTGAACGCCCGTACGGGCGCATCCTCAAGGTGAAGGCCGAGGCCGGCTTCGACGCCTTCGACAACGTGGACCCGGCCGCCAAGCCCTGGCGCCTGCTGCCGCAGCACGGCGGCGGGGCCATGTACGACATGGGCGTGTACTCGCTCAACGCCGCGCGCTACACCTCCGGCCAGGAGCCGGTGGCGGTGACCGCGCGCCAGGAAACCCGGCGCCCGCACCTGTTCCAGGGCGTGGACGAGACCATGCGCTTCACCCTGGAATTCCCCGACGGCACCGTGGCCGAATGCGCGACCAGCTTCGGGCAGAACATGAACACCCTGCGCGCGGACTGCGAGCGCGGCTGGTACGAGCTGTCGCCGTTCCAGACCTACGACGGCCTGCGCGGCCGCACCAGCGACGGGCAGGTGTTCGCCGACGCCGTGCCGCACCAGCAGGCCAGGCAGATGGACGACGACGCGCTGGCCATCCTGCAGGGCACGCCGCCGCTGGTGCCGGGCGAGGAGGGCCTGCGCGACATGCGCGTGGTCGACGCGGTGTACGCCTCGGCGCGCGACGGCGGCCGGCGCATCGTGCTGTAGCGGCGGCCGCGCCCCTGGGGCCGCCGTCGCGCGGCCCCGTCAGCCCGCCGGCCCGGCGTAGACCGTGATCTCCTCGCGGTCGTGGTAGAGCTGGCGCGCCCGCAGCGTGAGCGGGCGCCCGGCCTGCGCGGCGAACAGGTCCAGGCACAGCCGGGTTTCCTGCCAGCGTTTCTTCATCGGCAGCTTGAGGTTGAACACCGCCTGCCGGCACCAGCCCTCGCGGAACCACTGCGCCATGCGCGCGGCCACGCGGCTGGGCTGCTCCACCATGTCGCAGACCATCCAGTCCAGCGGCCGCGGCGGCTGCCAGTGGAAGCCGTCGGCGCGCAGGTGCTCGACCAGGCCGGTGTCGAGCACGTGCGGGCGCAGCGGGCCGTTGTCGATCGACCAGACCCGCAGGTGGTGGCGGGCCAGCACCCAGGTCCAGCCGCCGGGGGCGGCACCCAGGTCGGCGGCGGTCATGCCCGGGCGCAGCAGGCGCTCGCGCTCGCCCTCGTCCAGCAGGGCCAGGAAGGCCTCCTCCAGCTTCAGCGCCGAGCGCGACGGCGCTTCCGGATGCAGGCGCAGGCGCGGAATGCCCAAGGGCCAGGGCGCGGCGTCGCCCGGGTCGGCCAGCGCCAGCAGTACGTGGTCGCCGGCGAGGAAGCACACGTGCAGGCGCGACAGGCGCGCGTCCCGCCCGTCCAGGCGACCGGCCTGGCGCAGGGCCGGGCGCAACGCGTTGCCGAAGCTGCGCGCCAGCGCCGACAGCGGCTTGCCGGCGTCCGAATCGGGGTGCTCGACCCAGGCGTCGCAGACGCGCAGGCCCGGCGGCAGCGCGGCCAGCAGCGGCGAGAGCCGGTCCTTCGGGTCCAGCCCGCGCAGTTCCGCCAGAAGGCGCAGCTTCTGCCGCGCGAACACCAGGCCGCGGAAGGGCAGGGCGCGGTCCAGTGCGCGCGCATCGTCCGCGTCGCCGGCGACGAACAGCACGTGGCCGTCGTCGCGGCTGGCGCGGGCGTAGCCGGGCACGCCCGCGGCGGCGGCGCGCTCGCCCAGCTCGGCGGCCAGCTCGGGCTCGAAGCCCTGGCGGCAGTAGCACAGCAGCCCGTGCATGCTCAGTAGCGCTCGCCGCCGCCTTCGCCGTAGGCGCGCAGCACCGCGCGCGCCTCGCTGCGCAGGATGTCGCGCGCCACCGCGATGCCGCGCCGCTCCAGCTCGCCGATCCAGTCGGCCGGCAGCGGGCCTTCGTCGAACTCGGTCAGCTCCATCACGTCCTCGGCGCGGGCGCCGATCAGCAGGCGATCGATGCCGGCCCAGATCGTGGCGCCGTAGCACTGGCAGCACGGCTGCGAGGAGGTGGCCAGGGTCACCGGCGAGAGCACCTCGTTCAGCCGCGGGGTCTGCAGCCGCTGCTGGGCCAGCATGTAGGCCATGTTCTCGGCGTGCGCCAGCGAGGTGGTGTGCGGCATCACGCGGTTGACCCCAGCGGCCACCACGCGGTGGTCCGGGCCGAAGACCACCGCGCCGAACGGGCCGCCGCTGCGGGCCTCCACGTTCCGCCGCGACAGGGCGATGGCCAGCGCGACCTTGTCCCGGTCGCTCTCGTAGGTGGCGGCCGGGTCGAAGGCGTCGTGGATCCAGGCCGGCAGGGTCAGGTGTACCTGGGCGTAGAGCATGGTCAGCTTCCGGAAACGGCGGGATCGGCGCGCGCCGGCTGCGCGCGGCACTGGCCCTGCACGCAGCTGCAGCCGGCGATCTCGGTGAAGCCGCACACGTCCATGCGCCCGGCCGCGCGGCACTGGGCCATGACCGCGGCCGGGTCGGCCGCGCTGGCGCGGTTCACGCAGGCGGGCATGGCGCCGCAGCAGTTGCCCACGTCCTTCACCACGCAGTCGGCATCGTTGCGGCAGCTGCGATCCGGCGCCAGCGGCGAGCCGGTGGCCGCCGGGACGGGCAGGCCCGCATCGGCCCGCGGCGCACCGGAACCGGCCACCGTCCGCGGCGGCTGCCTGTGCGGCCGCGTGCGCTACCGCATCGCGGCCCCGCTGGCCGACATCGCCCACTGCCACTGCGGGATGTGCCGCCGCGCCACCGGCGGCATCGTCACCACCTGGGTGACCGTGCCGCTGGACGCCTTCGCCTGGGAGGGGGAAGCACCGCGCGCGTACGACTCCAGCGCCCACACCCGCCGCTGGTTCTGCGGCGGCTGCGGCGCGCAGCTGGCGCTGCACACGCAGCGCGCGCCGGCCGGCATCGACGTCACCGTGGCCACCCTGGACGCGCCGCAGGACCACCCGGCCACGCGCCACATCTGGTACGCGGACCGGCTACCTTGGCTGC
>DASRYN010000307.1:0-3883 GCA_035687185.1 Pseudoxanthomonas sp.
TGGAGGCGGCGTCGATGCGGAACACGCTGTCCAGCACCGGACGCGCGGCGGCGGTCTCGCTGTGGCCGGTCTCGGCGATGCGGCGGACCTGGTGCAGCGCCTGGGCCAGGCCAGCCAGGGCCAGCACGCGGTCGTCGAAGGTATGGCTCATGCCGGCATTCTACCGAACGGCCGCGGGCGGCCGCGTCGTCAGCCCGGGCGCGGCGCGTCGGTGGCGGCGATCACCGCCCCGCCCAGGCAGGCGGGGCCGTCGTACAGCACCAGCGACTGCCCGGGCGTGGCCGCGCGCTGGGGGCGGGCGAAGCGCACCGACAGCGTGCCGTCGCCGCGCACCTCCACCCGGCACGGCTCGTCCTGCTGCCGGTAGCGGACCTGGGCAGTGCATTCGAACGCGCCGGCCGGCGGCGCGCCCTCGACCCAGTGCATGGCCTCGGTCTCCACCACGCGCGACAGCAGCCAGGGGCTGTCGCGGTCCTGGTCCACGTACAGCACGTTGGCCGCCACGTCCTTGCCCACGACGTACCACGGCGCCGCCGCGCGGCCGCGCACGCCGCCGATGTTCAGGCCCTCGCGCTGGCCGAGCGTGAAATAGAACACGCCGGGATGGGTACCGATGCGCACGCCGGCCGGGTCGCGGATCTCGCCCGGCTGCGCGGGCAGGTAGCGCCCGAGGAACTCGCGGAAGTCGCGCTCGCCGATGAAGCAGATGCCGGTGGAGTCCTTCTTGGCGTGCGTGGGCAGCCGGGCCTCGCGGGCGATGCGCCGCACCTCGGCCTTGGGCAGGTGGCCCACCGGGAACAGGGCGGCGGCCAGCTGCGCCTGGCCCAGCTGGTGCAGGAAGTAGCTCTGGTCCTTGTCGCGGTCGGCGCCGCGCAGCAACCGCCAGCGCCCGCCCTGGCGCTCGATCCGCGCATAGTGGCCGGTGGCGATGCGTTCGGCCCCCAGCTCGCGCGCCGCGTCCAGGAAGTGCTTGAACTTGACCTCGCGGTTGCACAGCACGTCGGGGTTGGGCGTGCGGCCGGCGGCGTACTCGGCCAGGAAATGCTCGAAGACGCCGGCCCAGTACTCCCTGGAGAAGTCGCGGAAATGGAAGGGGATGCCCAGGCGCCCGCACACGGCCACCGCGTCGCGGCGGTCCTCCTCGGCGCGGCATTCGCCGCTGCCGTCGTCGTCCCAGTTCTGCATGAACAGCCCGGCCACCGGCTCGCCGGCCTGTGCGAGCAGCCAGGCGGCAACCGAGGAATCCACACCGCCGGAGACGCCGACGACGGTGCGCGGCGCGCTCATCCCAGCCATTCCACCAGCGACAGCGGATGCCTCCGGCCGGCCAGCCAGTCGGCCGCCACCCGCCACACCAGCGGGCTGCGGTGGCGCGCGGCCTGCGCCCGCAGTTCGTCCGGCGACAGCCACAGCGCCCGTTCGATGCCCGCGTCCAGCGGGCGCGCCGGGTCGTGCGACAGCGCCTGGCCGGCGAAGGCGAAGCGCAGGTACTGGTCGCCGCCGGGCGCGGTCCACTGGTAGGCGCCGACGAAGGCCTCCAGGCGGATCCGCCAGCCGGTCTCCTCCAGCGTCTCGCGCACGGCCGCCTCGGCCAGGCTCTCGCCGGGCTCCAGGTGCCCGGCCGGCTGGTTCAGCACCCGCGCTCCGTCGATGCGCTCCTCGACCAGCAGCAGCCGCCCCTCGCGGGCGACCACGCTGGCCACGGTCACGCGCGGGTGCCAGTCCCGGGTGCCAGCCATCCTCAGAACTCGTCCGCCGCCGGGTCCTCGGCCAGGGACGCCTCCATCCGGTCCGCGCCGAGGGCTGCGGCCTCGATGGCATCCTCCAGCGCCAGCGGGCTGGCCTCGGCGTCGAGCTTGACCACCAGCACCGCGTAGCGGCCCTGCTTGATCCAGGAACCGAGCTTCAGGTCGGAGGACGCCTCCAGCAGCCGGTTGGCGACCGCGGCGGGGAAGGCATCCTCCGGGGCCGCGTAGGCCGGCGACCAGATCTCGCGGACCCGGTGGCTGCCGTACGCCTCCACCGCCGAGCGCACGAACACCAGCTGGGTGCGCTCGCCCTCCACGCCCAGCACCAGCTTGTAGTCGCCGTCGTCGTCGATCTCGTACTCGTAGCCGATTTCCTTGAGCTTGGGCGCCAGGCCGGGATCGGGTTGGGGCTTGGCCGCGGGCTCCGCGGCGGGGGCGGGGAAAGCGGGCAGGGCCAGGGCGCCCAGCAGGGCGGCGAGGAGGAGGCGGGCAGGGCGCATGGGCGGTCCGGGAAGGGGTGTCCCGCCCATTGTCCGGCAGCGTGCGCCGGGGCGTCCATCCGTATAATTCGCGCATGGCCCGAACCCCACGCCACGAGCACGAACACGGCACCCTGGTCGACCCCGGCAAGCCCGAGGTGGCTCCGCCCCCCATGTACCAGGTGGTCCTCCTCAACGACGACTACACCCCCATGGACTTCGTGGTCGCGGTCCTGCAGCAGTTCTTCGGCCTGGACCTGGAGCGGGCCACCCAGGTCATGCTGCACGTGCATACCCGCGGGCGCGGCGTCTGCGGGGTCTTCACCCGCGAGGTGGCCGAGTCCAAGGTCGCGCAGGTCAACGAGTTCTCGCGGATGAACCAGCACCCGCTGCTGTGCACGATGGAAAAGGCCTGAGCCCCCGCGCGGCCCAGCCTGCTGCCGGCTGAACGCTGCGGGCCACCGGTATTGTGGAATTCTTGACGGGTGGCCGCATATTGTTGGTGCGACCCGTCGGAGCCCGCCATGTTCAGCAAAGACCTCGAACAGACCATCGGCCAGTGCTACAAGCGCGCGCGCGAGGCACGCCATGAATTCATGACGGTCGAGCACCTGCTGCTGGCGCTGCTCGACAACCCGTCCGCCCAGGCCGTGCTGCGCGCCTGCGGGGCCGACTCGGTGCGCCTGCGCGGCGAGCTGGAACAGGCCATCGAGGCCTCGGTCTCGCGCCTGGCCGAGGACGACGGCCGCGACACCCAGCCCACCCTGGGCTTCCAGCGGGTGCTGCAGCGTGCCGTCTACCACGTGCAGTCCTCGG
Source organism: Pseudoxanthomonas sp. (assembly GCA_035687185.1). Lineage (GTDB taxonomy): Bacteria > Pseudomonadota > Gammaproteobacteria > Xanthomonadales > Xanthomonadaceae > Pseudoxanthomonas. The sequence goes on from DASRYN010000307.1 coordinate 3,044, forward strand.
GCAAGAAGGAGGTCACCGGCGCCAACGTGCTGGTGGCCATCTTCGGCGAGAAGGACTCGCACGCCGTCTACTTCCTCACCCAGCAGGACGTCACCCGGCTGGACGTGGTCAATTACCTGTCGCACGGCATCGCCAAGCTCGGCGAGGAGCACGGCGGCCCGGCCGCGCCCGGCGAGGGCGAAGGCAAGGCCGAGGGCGGCGAGGGCGAGGGCGAGGCCAAGGGCGACGCGCTGGCCGAGTACGCCACCAACCTCAACGAGCAGGCGCGCAACGGCAAGATCGACCCGCTGGTCGGCCGCGCCGACGAGATCGAACGCACCATCCAGGTGCTTTGCCGCCGCCGCAAGAACAACCCGCTGTACGTGGGCGAGGCCGGCGTGGGCAAGACCGCCATCGCCGAAGGGCTGGCCAAGCGCATCGTCGACGGCGACGTGCCCGAGGTGCTGGCCGACGCGGTGATCTACGCCCTGGACCTGGGCGCGCTGGTGGCCGGCACCAAGTACCGCGGCGACTTCGAGAAGCGCCTGAAGGGCGTGCTGGGGGCCATCCGCAAGATCCCCGGCGCGATCCTGTTCATCGACGAGATCCACACCATCATCGGCGCCGGCTCGGCCTCGGGCGGGACGATGGACGCCTCCAACCTGATCAAGCCGGCCCTGGCCTCGGGCGAGCTGCGCTGCATCGGCTCGACCACCTTCCAGGAGTACCGCGGCATCTTCGAGAAGGACCGCGCCCTGGCCCGCCGCTTCCAGAAGATCGACATCATCGAGCCGACGGTGGGCGAGGCCTACCAGATCCTGCAGGGCCTCAAGCCCAAGTACGAGGCGCACCACGGCGTGA
>DASRYN010000308.1:0-16104 GCA_035687185.1 Pseudoxanthomonas sp.
CGTCCGGCCACGCTCGAGGGCGGGCCGTTCGGCGCGCGCAGCCGCGTGCCGCTGGCGCAGGCGTTCGCGCGCAGGGGCGGCACGCAGGAACTGGTCGTGGTCGCCAACCACTTCAAGTCCAAGGGCTGCAACGAGGCCACCGGCGCGGACGCCGACCAGGACGACGGCCAGGGCTGCTGGAACGCGCTGCGCGTGGACTCGGCGCGGCGCCTGCACGAATGGCTGGACGGCGCGCCGCTGGGGCCGGGCCGCGAGCGGGTGCTGCTGCTGGGCGATTTCAACGCCTACGCCATGGAGGACCCGCTGCACTGGCTGCGCGGCGAAGGCTGGATCGACGCCTTCGCCGCTGCCGGCGTCGAGCGCCCTTACAGCTACGTCTACCGCGGCCTGAGCGGCCGCCTGGACCACGCCCTGCTGAGTCCCGCGCTGGCCCCGCACCTGCGCGGCGCGGCCGAGTGGCACGTCAACGCCGACGAGCCGGACGACGCCGGCTACGCCGGGCGCAACGTGCCCGGCGCCTGGCGCAGTTCCGACCACGACCCGCTGCTGCTGGGCCTGGACCTGTGACCGCGGCCGCGGCTCAGCGGCCGAAGCTGCGGCGGTAGGCCGTCGGCGACACGCCGACGCCGCGCCGGAACGCGGCACGGAAGGTCTCGCCCGAGCGGAACCCGGCCGCCTCGGCGATGCGCTCCAGCGGCGCGTCGCCGGTCTCGAGCAGTTCCCGGGCGCGCGCCAGGCGCGCCTGCTGCAGCCACGCGGCGGGGGTCAGCCCGGTGGCCGCGCGGAACCGCCGGTAGAAGTTGCGCTCGCTCATCGCCGCCGCGCCGGCCAGGTCCGCCGCCTGCAGCGGCAGGTGCAGCCGCGCGCGCGCCCAGTCGAACACCGCGTCGAAGCGCCCGCGCGGCCGCGGCTGCACCGGCGCGGGCACGAACTGGCGCTGGCCACCCTCGCGGTGCGCCGGCAGCACCAGCCGCCGCGCGACCTGGTTGGCCACGGCCGCGCCGTGGTCGCGGCGGATCAGGTGCAGGCAGGCGTCGATGCCGGCCGCGCTGCCGGCCGAGGTGATCAGCGTGCCCTCGTCGACGTAGAGCACGTCGGGCACGAACTCGGCATCGGGAAACGCGGCGCGGAACGCGGCCTCGTAGCGCCAGTGCGTGGTCGCGCGGCGCCCGGCGAGCAACCCGCAATGCCCCAGCAGGAACGCGCCCGAGCAGATCGACAGCAGGCGCGCGCCGCGACGGTGCGCGCGCACCAGCGCCTGGCGCAGTGGCGGCGAAGGCGGCACGTCCACCCCCTTCCAGCCGGGCACCACGATCGTCCGCGCGCGCGCCAGCGCCTCGAGCCCGGCGTCGGCCTGCAGGGGCCAGCCGCCCACGCCGGTGCGCACGCGCCGGTCCACCGCCACCGCGCGGAAGCGGTACCAGGGGCGTTCCAGCTCCGGCCGCGGCAGGCCGAACAGCTCGGCGGCGATGCCGAATTCGAACAGGCACAGGCCGTCGTAGGCCAGCGCCGCCACCAGGCCCGGCGTGCCGGAGGGGTCGCGCGCGCGCCTGGCAGGATTCGACCGCTGCATGTCCATCCTGCCACTGTAGCAACGGCCGCGCGGGCGCCACAGTGGTGCCGCCACCCACCGCGAGGAAGCCGCATGCCCAACGCCGTCACCGAGGTCCCCGCCGCGCCCGCCGCGCAGGCGCTGGCCCACTTCGCCGCCCGCTTCGGCCTGGAGACCGACTGCTGGGACGTGCACGAGGCGCTGGCCTCGGGCGCCCCCGGCTTCGTGCTGCTGGACGTGCGCTCGCACGCGCTCTACGCGGCCGGGCACGTGCCGGGCGCGGTCAGCCTGCCGCACCGCAAGATCACCGCGTCCGGCCTGCGGCGCTACCCGGGAGGCACGCTGTTCGTCGTCTACTGCGCCGGCCCGCACTGCAACGGCGCCGCGCGCGCCGCGGTGCGCCTGGCCACGCTGGGGCGGCCGGTGAAGGAGATGATCGGCGGCCTCACCGGCTGGCAGCACGAAGGCTTCGCCGTGGCCACCGGCCAGGCATGATCGCGGGGGCCGCCATGCCGGGCGGACGGCGCGCCCGCCGCGGCCTTCGCGCGCCCACCTGCCCGGCGCGGCCGCGCTGCCTCAGCCCGCGCCGCCCTCCAGGTAGTCCAGCGCCACCTGCAGCATGGCGCGCAGGCCCACGTCCAGCGCCGCCTCGTCGAGCACGAACTCCGGCGAGTGGTTGCCCGGCGCGGTGGCCGGGTCGATGCCGGGCGCGGTGGCACCGACGAAGAAGAACATCGCCGGCACCTCGCGCGCGTAGAACGAGAAGTCCTCCGCGCCCATCTGCAGCGGCGGCTCGTAGACGTTGTCGGCGCCGACCACGGCCTGCAGGCTGGGGAGCATGCGCGCGGTCAGCGCCGGGTCGTTGACCGTGGCCGGGTTGCCGTCGGTGTCCGGGACCCGCGCCTCGACTTTCGCGCCGTGGGCCGCGGCCACGTGCGTGGCCACGTTGCGCAGGTCGGCCAGGATCGCCTCGCGCATCTCCGGGGCGAAGGTGCGGATGGTGCCGACCATCTCCACCTCGTCGGGGATGATGTTGTAGCGGATGCCGCCGTTGATGGCGCCGAAGGTCACCACCGCCGGCAGCCGCGCGATGTCGGTGCGGCGGGAAACGATGGTCTGCGCGGTGCCGACCAGGTCGGCCGCGGCCACGATGGGGTCGATGCCGCCCCACGGCCGCGAGCCGTGCGTCTGCCGGCCCCGCACCCGGATGCTGAAGCTGTCCGAGGCGGCCATCAGCGGCCCGCCGCGCACCGCGATCTGCCCGGCCCGCACCGAGGAGAACACGTGCAGGCCGAACACCGCCTCCGGACGGAAGTCCGCGAACAGGCCCTGCTCCAGCATCAGCGAGGCGCCGCCCTTCTCGCCCTCCGGCGCGCCCTCCTCGGCCGGCTGGAACACCAGCATCACCTCGCCCGGCAGGCGCTCGCGCATGTCCACCAGCGCGCGCGCCACGCCCAGCAGGATGCCGGTGTGGGCATCGTGGCCGCAGGCGTGCATCACCCCCACGGTCTGCCCGCGGTATTCGGCGGTGGCCTTCGAGGCGAACGGCAGGCCGGTGCGCTCGGTCACCGGCAGCGCGTCCATGTCCGCGCGCAGCGCGATCCGCGGGCCGGGCCGGCCGCCCCTGACGACGGCCACCACGCCGTGGTGGGCGATGCCGGTGCGCGGCTGCAGGCCCATGCGGCGCAGTTCCTCGGCCACCACGCGCGCGGTGCGCGCCTCGCGGTTGGACAGTTCGGGATGCTGGTGGAAGTCGCGCCGCCAGGCCACCACCTGCGCCTGCAGGCGGCGCGCCGCCTCGGCCACTTCCGGCCGCTGCGCGGGCGCGGCCTGCGCCGGCACGACGGCGCCCAGCACCAGCGCGGCCGCGAGCAGGAACGGGACGGGTCGGGCGGTCATCGTGCGTCTCCGGCAGGAACGGCTGTGGGCCGATGCTAACCCGGCGCGGCCGCGCGCGGCGGTGGCCTAGAATGGCGGCCGCGCCGTGCGCGCCACCGGATGTCCCCGTGCCCGAACTCGCCCTGCAGGTGCTCCTGCTGCTGTTCCTGGCCGGCCTGCTGGCCGGCTTCATCGATGCCATCGCCGGCGGCGGCGGGATGGTGACCATCCCGGCGATGCTGCTGGCCGGCATCCCGCCGCTGCAGGCGCTGGGCACCAACAAGCTGCAGTCGCTGTTCGGCTCCGGCTCGGCCAGCTGGGCCTATGCGCGCCACGGCCACGTCGACCTGCGCGCGCAGCTGCCGATGGTGGCCACCGCGGCGGCCGGCGCGGTGCTGGGCGCGGCGCTGGCCACCGTCGCGCCGACGCACTGGCTGCAGCTGGCGCTGCCGTTCCTGCTGGTGGGGGTGGCCCTGTACTTCGCGCTCAAGCCGGACATCGGCGCGGTCGAGCGGCAGCGGCGCATGGAGCCGCGCACGTTCGCGCTGACCTTCGTGCCGGCCATCGGGCTGTACGACGGCGTGTTCGGGCCGGGGACCGGCTCGTTCCTGATGCTGGGCTTCGTCGGCCTGGCCGGCTTCGGCCTGCTGCGCGCCACGGCGCACACCAAGTTCCTCAACTTCGGCTCCAACGTCGGCGCCTTCGGCGTGTTCCTCGCGCACGGCGCGGTGCTGTGGAAGGTGGGCCTGGCGATGGGTGCGGGGCAGTTCCTCGGCGCGCAGCTGGGCTCGCGTTTCGCCATGCGCCAGGGCGCGCGCCTGATCAAGCCGCTACTGGTGGGCGTGTCGCTGCTGCTGGCCGCGCGCCTGCTGGCCGACCCGGCGCACCCGCTGCGCGCCTGGCTGGGAGCGTAGGCGCGCCCCGCCGGGCCCGGCGGCCGCGCCGCCTCAGCGGAAGACCACGGTCTTGTGGCCGTTGAGCAGGATGCGGTGCTCCACATGGCGCCGCACCGCGCGCGCCAGCACCTGCGACTCGATGTCGCTGCCCACCCGGACCAGCTCGCGCGGGGTCATGCTGTGGTCCACCCGCGCCACGTCCTGCTCGATGATCGGGCCCTCGTCCAGGTCGGGCGTCACGTAGTGCGCGGTGGCGCCGATGATCTTGACCCCGCGCGCGTGCGCCTGGTGGTAGGGCTGGGCGCCCTTGAAGCTGGGCAGGAAGCTGTGGTGGATGTTGATCGCGCGCCCGGCCAGCGCCTCGCACAGCCGCGGCGAGAGGATCTGCATGTAGCGCGCCAGCACCACCAGGTCGACCCGCTCGCGGGCCACCAGGTCTAGGATCGCGGCCTCCTGCCCGTCGCGGTTGGACGCGTCCACCGGCAGGTGGTGGAACGGCACGCCATAGGACGCCGACAGCGCGCCGAAGTCGGGATGGTTGGAAGCCACCGCGGCGATGTCGACCCGCAGCTGCCCGCTGTGCGCGCGGAACAGCAGGTCGTTGAGGCAGTGGCCCTGCTTGCTGACCAGCACCAGCAGCCGCGCGCGCCGGCGCGCGTCGTGGATCTGCCAGTCCATCTCGAACTCCTGGCCCAGGTGGGCGAAGCGTTCGCGCACGGCCGCCAGCGCCTCCGGCGCCGGTACCTCGAAGTGGACGCGCAGGAAGAAGCGGCCGGTCTCCTCGTCGCCGAACTGCTGGGCGTCGAGGATGTTGCAGCCCTGGCCGAACAACAGGCCGCTGACGCGGTAGACGATGCCGGTCCGGTCCGGGCAGGAAAGGGCGAGGATGTGGTCGTGGCGCATAGGCGCGCCATGGTATGCGAGCGCGCCGCCGGACGCGCGCTCGGTTGCACCTGTTACCGCCCGCCCGGCGCGGCGGCCCGGGGCCCGGTCAGGGGGCGACGAACAGGCCGCGCGCCTGCCGCGGTTCGCAGCGCAGGTACTGCGGCGCCGGCCGCAGCGTGGCGCCCAGTTCGGCGGCCGCGTGCCAGGGCCAGCGCGGGTCGTAGAGGATGCCGCGGGCCAGCGCCACCGCGTCCGCGCGCCCCTCGGCGAGGATGGCCTCGGCCTGGCGCGCCTCCGTGATCAGCCCGACCGCGACCACCGGCATGCGCACCTGGGCGCGGATGGCCTCGGCGAAGGGCACCTGGTAGCCGGGCACGGCGTCGATGCGCTGGCGCGGGTCCAGGCCGCCGCTGGAGACGTGGATGAAGTGGCAGCCGCGGGCGTCCAGCGCGCGCGCCAGCGCGATGCTCTGCGCCAGGTCCCAGCCGCCCTCCACCCAGTCGGTGGCGGAGATGCGCACGCCCACCGCGACGTCCTGCGACAGCGCCGCGCGCACCGCCTCGAACACGCGCAGCACCAGGCGCATGCGGTTCTCCAGGCTGCCGCCGTAGGCATCCTGGCGCAGGTTGCTCAACGGCGAGAGGAACTGGTGCAGCAGGTAACCGTGGGCGGCATGGACCTCCACCAGCGCCAGGCCGGCGGCGGCCGCGCGGCGCGCGGCGGCGGCGAAGTCCTCCACCAGCGCGTCGATGCCGGCCTCGTCCAGCGCCTGCGGCGCGGGATGGCCGGCGTCGTACGGCAGCGCGGAGGCCGAGACCGTGGCCCAGCCGTCCGGGTCGTCGGCCGGCACCGGGCCGCCGCCTTCCCACGGCCGGCGGGTCGAGGCCTTGCGCCCGGCATGCGCGAGCTGGATGCCCAGCGGCATCGGCGCCCAGCGCCGCAGCGAGGCCACCAGCGCGGCCAGGGCCGCGGCCTGGTCGTCGTTCCACAGGCCCAGGTCGGCATGGCTGATGCGCCCGCGCGGCTCCACCGCCGTGGCCTCGAGGATCAGCAGCCCCGCCCCGGACAGCGCCAGCTGGCCCAGGTGGATGCGGTGCCAGTCGGACACGCAGCCGTCGTGCGCCGAGTACTGGCACATCGGCGCGATCACGATGCGGTTGGACAACGACAGCGGGCCGAGCGCGAGCGGCGAGAACAGCAGGCTCATGGGGAAGTCCGGCGTGGGGGGCCCGGCATTGCAGCGCCATCGGCGGCGGGCATCAAGCCGCGCCGGTGCACCGCAGCGTCGCGCGGGACCGTCGTGGTCCCGCCCGGGAGCGCCGCCGGAGGCGTGGCGCTAGGCCGGCCGCGGGCGCGCCGGCACGCCGCGCCCGGCCGGCGCCAGCCAGTCGCGGCCGGCGTAGCGCTCGATCACCTCGCGGGCGAGCGCGGCGTCGTCCAGGTTGGCCGGATCGAAGCCCGGGCGGGCGTAGTCCCACAGGTGCTTGAGCGTGCGCGCGGCCATGCGGTGCCCGCCGAACAGGTGGCGCCACAGGCCACGCCAGGTCGCTCCACGCAGCAGCTGGCCGTCCTGCGCGAGGAAGCGCAGCGTGCCGATACCCAGCACCAGGTAGAACAGCGGCGCGGTCGCGGCCAGGCCCAGCAGGCGCATGGCGTAGCTGGGCGCCACCGCGCGCAGCACGTCGAAGGAGACCTGCTTGTGCTCGATCTCCTCGGCGAAGTGCCATTCCATCAGCGCGCGCATCTGCGGGTCGGCGTCGGCCAGCACGCGCTGCGACAGGAACTCGTGCGCGAGGAAGGCGTTGATGTGCTCCACGCAGGCCACCATCGACAGCCGCAGCGACAGCGGCGCGATCTTCTCCATCACCCGGAAGGTGAGCTTGTCCACCGCCCGCTCGAAGCCGCGGAAGCGGTAGCCCTGGGCCTCGAGGTTGCGCCAGTAGCGCTTGTGCGCCACGCCGTGCTCGGCCTCCTGGTGGATGAAGCCCTGGGCGGCGGCGCGCAGCGCCGGGTCGGCCACCCGCGGCAGGCAGGCGTTGATGGTGCGGATGTAGAAGGCCTCGTTGGCCGGCACCAGCACCGTGTAGGTGTTCAGGTACGCGACCACCGCGGCCATGCCCGGCAGCCAGATGCGCGGGATGTCGTCCGGCAGCGGCGCGGAAAAGCGGCGGGCGGCGAGTTCGGCGTTCATGCGGGTCCCCTGTGGCGCACGACGCAGGCGAGGTTAGCAGCATCCCGCGCGCCAGGCACGGGCACGCGCCGGCCGGCGCGGCTGCTAGGCTTCCGGGCGATGACCGCCGTTCCCGCGCCACCGCCCGGCCCTGCCGCCGGCGACGACCCGCCCCCGCAGCCGCCGGAAAAGCCGCTCCCCGGCGAGTGCTGCGAAAGCGGGTGCCCCATCTGCGTCTACGACCTCTACGCCGAAGCGCTGGAGGAATACCGCCGCGCCCTGGCCGCATGGCGGCAGCGGCACCCGGACGCGGCGCCGCCCGCCGGCTGAGCGCTCAGAAGGCGTGGTCGAAGGCGACTTCGCCCTCCACCCCGACCTGGTAGGCCGACACCCGCCGCTCGAAGAAGTTGGTCAGCTCCTGCACGTCCTGCAGGTCCATGAACGGGAACGGGTTGCACGCGCCGAAGTGCCTGGGGAAGCCGAGCTGGGCCAGGCGCTGGTCGGCGCAGTACTCCAGGTACTGGCGCATGTCCTTCAGCGAGAGCCCCGCCACGCCGCCGGACAGCGTGTCCTCGGCGAAGGCGTATTCGCACTCCACCGCTTCCTGCAGCATCGCCAGCACCTGCGCGCCGAAGGCGGCGTCCACCAGGTCCGGCTCCTCCTCGCGCGCGGTGCGGATCACCTCGAAGGCGAAGGCCATGTGGCAGCTCTCGTCGCGGAACACCCAGTTGGTGCCGGAGGCCAGCCCGTGCAGCAGCCCGCGCGAGCGCAGGTAGTAGACGTAGGCGAAGGCGCCGAAGAAGAACAGGCCCTCGATGCAGGCGGCGAAGCACACCAGGTTGAGCAGGAATTGCCGGCGCTGCCCGCGGGTCTCGATCCGCTGCAGGTCCTGGAGGCTGTCGATCCACCTGAAGCAGAACTCGGCCTTCCTGCGGATGGAGGGGATGTTGTCCACCGCGGCGAAGGCGCGGGCGCGGGCCGCCGGGTCGGGCAGGTAGGTGTCCAGCAGCGTCAGGTAGAACTGCACGTGCAGCGCCTCCTCGTACAGCTGCCGCGACAGGTACATGCGCGCCTCGGGGGCGTTGACGTGCTGGTACAGGTTCAGCACCAGGTTGTTGGCCACGATGCTGTCGCCGGTGGCGAAGAACGCCACCAGGCGCTCGATCAGGTGGCGCTCGGCCGGGCCGACCTTGTGCTTGAGGTCGTTGACGTCCTGGGAGAAGTCCACCTCCTCCACGGTCCAGGTGTTGCGGATCGCGTTGCGGTACATCTCGTAGAACTGCGGATAGCGCATCGGGCGCAGGGTCAGCTCGAAGCCGGGGTCCAGCAGCAGCTGGCGGGGGGACGTGGACATGGCGGGGTTCCGTTCGTGGTGTGGCCGGCGCGCGCTCAGCGTTCGTAGTCGTCGCGCGCGTACCGGCTGATGTAGGTGGACAGGCCGCGGCCGGCCGCGGCCAGCGTCTTCATGCGCGCGACCTTGCGCGGGCCGGCGCGGCCGGTGCTGCTGTATTCGTAGGGGCGGTCGCGGTCGCGGAACTTGACCAGGATGGAGGTCGGGGTGAACGCGTAGGCCTCCACCCCGGACTCGCCGCTGAGGTTGCCGTAGCGCTTGAGTCTCACCGCCGACCTCCTCCGGTCACTGGCAGGCTTCGCAGGCCTCCGGGTTCTCCAGCGAACAGGCTACCGCCTGGGCCGGGGTGAACCTGTCGACGGTGGCCTTGGCGATGCGCGTGGCCGGCCGCGAGCGCAGGTAGTAGGTGGTCTTGATGCCGCGCTTCCACGCGTACATGTACATGGACGAGAGCGCGCCGATGTTCGGGCTCTCCATGAACAGGTTGAGCGAGGCGGACTGGTCGATGAACGCGCCGCGGTCGGCGGCCATGTCGATCAGCGCGCGCATCGGCAGTTCCCAGGCGGTGCGGTAGACCTGGCGCAGCGCCTCGGGGATGGCCTCGATGCCCTGCACCGAGCCCTCGGCCAGCTTGATGGCGTCGCGCATCTCCGGCGTCCACAGGCCCAGCCTCTTCAGCTCCTCGACCAGGTAGCGGTTGACCTGCAGGAAATCGCCCGAGAGCGTCTCGCGCTTGAACAGGTTGGACACCTGCGGCTCCACGCATTCGTAGCACCCGGCGATGGACGCGATGGTCGCGGTCGGGGCGATGGCCACCAGCAGCGAGTTGCGCAGGCCGTGCTCGCGGATGCGCTCGCGCAGCGCGTCCCAGCGCGCCGGGTTCTCCGGCGCCACGCCCCAGGCGTCGAACTGCAGCTCGCCGGCCGCGGCGCGGGTGTCGGCGAACGCGGGGTGGCGGCCGCGCTCCTGCGCCAGCTCGCACGAGGTCGCCAGGGCGTGGAAGTAGATCTCCTCGGCGATGCGCGCCGACAGCGCGCGCGCCGGCTCGCTGTCGAACGGCAGGCGCAGGCGGAAGAACACGTCCTGCAGGCCCATGCAGCCCAGCCCCACCGGCCGCCAGCGCAGGTTGCCGCGGCGCGCGGACTCGATCGGGTAGTAGTTCAGGTCGATCACGCGGTCCAGCTGGCGCACGGCCAGACGCACGGTCTCGGCCAGGCGCTCGAAGTCGAACCGCCCGTCCGCGTCCAGGTGCCGGGCGAGGTTGATCGAGCCCAGGTTGCACACCGCCGTCTCCTCGGCCGAGGTCACCTCCAGGATCTCGGTGCACAGATTGGACAGGTGGATGACGTTGCCGGGCCGGGCGGTCTGGTTGCTGGCGCGGTTGCACTTGTCCTTGAAGGTCATCCAGCCGTTGCCGGTCTGCGCCAGGGTGCGCATCATCCGCGCGTACAGTTCGCGGGCGCGCACCGTGCGCACCGCCCTGCCCCGGGCCTCGGCCTGCGCGTAGGCCTGCTCGAAGGCCTCGCCGTACAGGTCGGTCAGCTCGGGAACCGCGTGCGGGTCGAACAGCGACCAGTCCGCGTCGGCCTCCACCCGCTTCATGAACAGGTCCGGCACCCAGTTGGCCAGGTTGAGGTTGTGCGTGCGCCGCGCCTCGTCGCCGGTGTTGTCGCGCAGTTCCAGGAACTCCTCGACGTCGGCGTGCCAGGGCTCCAGGTACACGCAGGCGGCGCCCTTGCGGCGCCCGCCCTGGTTCACCGCGGCCACCGAGGCGTCCAGGGTCTTGAGCCAGGGCACGATGCCGTTGGAGTGGCCGTTGGTGCCGCGGATCAGCGAACCGCGTGCGCGCACGCGCGTCCAGCTCACGCCGATGCCGCCGCTGAACTTGGACAGCTGGGCGATGTCGGCGTAGCGCTGGTAAATCGACTCCAGCGTGTCCTGCGGCGAGTCGAGCAGGAAGCAGGAGGACAGCTGCTCGTGCGTGGTGCCGGCGTTGAACAGGGTCGGCGAGGACGGCAGGTAGTCCAGCCGGGCCATGCGCCGGTACAGGGCCAGCGCGTCGGGCACGTCCTCGCTGAGCGCGCAGGCGATGCGCATGAAGAACTGCTGCGGGGTCTCGATCACCTGCCGGGTGTGCGGGTGCCGCAGCAGGTAGCGGTCGTAGAGCGTGCGCAGGCCGAAGTACTCGAACTCGCGGTCCAAGGACAGGTCCAGCGCGTCGTTGAGCTTGCGCGCGTGGGTCTGCACGAAGTCCAGCAGCCGGGCGTTGACCAGGCCCAGCTCGTGGCCGCGCGCGACCGACTGCGAGAAGGCGTGGATCTCCTGCTCGGCCACCTCCTTGGCGATGCAGCCGGCCAGCAGCCGCGCGGCCAGGCGGCCGTACTCCGGCTCCTCGGCGGTCAGCAGCGCGGCGGTGCGGATGGACAGCTCGTCCAGCTCGCGGGTGGTGGCGCCATCGTAGAGGCCGGAGATGGTGCGCGTGGCCACGCGCATCGGGTCGACGGCGTGCAGGCCGTCGCAGCAGCGCTGCACCGCACGGACGATCTTGTTCAGGTCCACCGGCTCGCGGCGGCCGTCGCGCTTGGTCACGCTCATGGCCGTGGCGGTGGGGGGCGGGGTCAGCAGGAAGCCGGGGACGGCGGACGCGCCGGCGGCGACGTCGACGGATGTGGCGGACATGTTTCCTCCATGCGTGGATGCACGCGGCGGCCCGTCCCTCGCAGGGCAGCGGAAGGCCGGGCGTCGCAGAGGATGGAAACGCGGCGTCGCAGCCGGCGAGACCCGCGCGGGGACGGCCGGACGCTTCGCCAGCCGTTCTCCCCCCGGAGACGCCAAGGCCGGCACCGCGCGGTGTGCGGCGCGCGGCTGTCGGCAGGTCTTCGGACTGATGGGCGCGGAGGCGGCGCCTCCTCCTACCCGCCGCTTCCCGGGACGGTGCGGTCCCAGTGCTCCTGTGGCGGGGTCGTTCCCAATTACCGCTGCGGGGCAGTGCCGGACTGGCGCGAGGCGTCACCGGCTTCCCGTTTTAATCCGGTGGTTGGCAGGCCACCGGAACCGACGGCCACAACATAGTGGGGTGGCAATGGCCCGTCAACACCAAATATGGTGTGAAACCCGTCCTGGCAGGTGCGCAGCCTGTTCCACCGCGGGCCGCTTGCGCGGCAGCTGGCGGCGAACGGCGGCACCGCGGTGGGCGCTGCGGACGTACCCCCCCACCGGCCCGCGCTCCAGCCGCGACGACAGCCGGACGTGCCACGCCCGGGGCCGGCGCCGCACAATGGCCCGATGCGACCGGACCTGCGCGCCCGCATCGAGGCTCTCGGCGATGGCCTGCATCGGCTGGTGCTGGACGACGGGCGTGCCTGGGTCGCCTCGGAAGAGGCGATCCCTATCGAAGTCAATGACCGACGGCCAAGCTGTCACTCTCATTCCGGTGCTTCCCCAGTCGCTCGATCAGCGTATCGCTGGCCTCATTGAGCCCGATGACCTCCACCTCCGCCCCATGGGCGCGCAGCTTCAGCACGACACGGTCCAGCGCACCGACCGCACTCAGGTCCCAGAAGTGCGCGTGAGTCAGGTCGATCACCACCCTTTTCGGCGCGTGCAGGTAGTCGAAGCTGCTGGCGAACTGCGTGGCATCCGCGAAGAACACCTCGCCCTTCACCTCGTACACGCGGGTGCCGTCAGCTTCGTCGCGAGCGGCAACCTGTAGCATCGCGCTGACGCGACGCGCGAAGGAAAGCGCCGTCAACAGGACTCCTGTCAGCACGCCCTTGGCTAGGTCATGTGTCGCCACGGTAACGATGACCGTGCCGAGCATGATCAACGTGGCGCTCTTCGGATGCGACTTCACATCGGTGATCGACTTCCACTGGAAGGTCCCGATGCTGACCATGATCATCACCGCCACCAGCGCCGCCATCGGAATCCGCGACACCCAGTCCGCGGCATACACGACGAGCAACAACAGCACCGCGCCGGCGATGAGGCAGGACAGTCGCCCGCGTCCACCGGACGTCACGTTGATCACCGATTGGCCGATCATGGCGCAGCCGGCCATGCCGCCGAAGAAACCGGCGACGATGTTGGCCAAGCCCTGGCCCGCGCATTCGCGGCGGCGATTGGTCGGAGTGTCGGTCATGTCCTCGACGATCTGCGCGGTCATCAGCGATTCGAGCAGGCCGACCACCGCCAGGGTGGCCGACACCGGCAACAGAATCTTCAGCGTGTCCCAACTGAGCGGAACATCCGGGAACAGGAACACCGGGAGGCTGTCGGGCAGGTCGCCCATGTCGCCGACAGTGCGGATGTCCAGGCCCAACCAGATGCACGCCGCGGTCAGAACGATGATCGCGACCAGTGGCGAGGGGACGGCCTTGGTCACGAGCGGAAGCAGATAAATGATGCCGAGCCCTGTAGCGCACACCGCGTAAACCGTCCACGGCATGCCGATCAGCTCAGGCAACTGCGCGAGGAAAATCAGGATTGCCAAGGCGTTGACGAAGCCGGTCACGACCGAACGCGACACGAAGCGCATCAGCGTGTTCAGCCGCAACACCCCCGCAACGATCTGCAGCACGCCGGTCAGGATGGTGGCGGCGAACAGATAGTGCAGGCCGTACTCCTTCACCAGATCGACCATCAGCAAGGCCATCGCGCCGGTTGCGGCCGAGATCATGCCAGGACGGCCGCCGGCAATGGCGGTGATCACCGCGATGCAGAACGATGCATACAGGCCGACTTTCGGGTCGACACCCGCGATGATGGAAAAGGCGATGGCTTCCGGAATCAGGGCCAACGCGACCAGCAGGCCGGACAGCAAGTCACCGCGGACATTGCCGAACCACTGCTCGCGCAGCGAGTAGGAAACAGACATGAGAAGACTCCAGTTCGCGCCAGGTGTCGGCGCGCCTTGCGCAGGAGGATGGAACGCACAACCCTTCGGCCGCACCGGCTCAAGCGGCGCAATCACATCAGGGAAGGGTCAGGGCGGAGTCATCAATCGGGCCATTTCAAAAGCAGGCAGATTCTATTGCGGCGCAGCAGACCGCTCAAGCTGTGCAGGCAAATGGGATCTGGCGAGGCGACTGCTTCGGGTCGAAAGCGGAACGCGAAAGCCTGGCCGATCACGCCCGGTGCGCGCTGGCCAGGTATTCGGCGCTCTGCATCTCGATCAGGCGCGAGGCGGTGCGCTCGAACGCACCCTGCAGCCGCGAGCCCGAATACAGCGCCGTCGGCTGCGCCGCCGCGGTGCAGACCAGGTTGACGTGGCGGTCGTAGGCTTCGTCGATGAAGTTGACGAAGCGGCGCGCGGCGTCCTCGTTCGTCGCGTCGAACTTCGGGATACCGCCGAGCAGCACGGTATTGAACTCGCGCGAGATCTCGATGTAGTCGGTGGTGCCGCGCGGGCCTTCGCACAGCGCGGCGAAGTCGAACCAGACGATGCCGTGCCCGCGACCGCGCACCGGGATCTTGCGTCCGTCGATCTCGATGTTGCCCGGATGCGCGTCCTCGCCGCCGGACAGTTCGCGCCAGCGCTGCGCCAGCCACGCGTCGTCGTCCGCATCGGAAAGGCGATAGACGGGCGAACGGGTCAGCGCGCGCAGGCGGTAGTCTTCCTGGCCGTCGCTGCGCAGCACGGTGCAATGGTTCTGCAGCAGCGCGATCGCGGGCAGGAAGCTCTCGCGCTGCAGGCCGTCCTTGTACAGGTTCTCCGGCGCCGTGTTCGACGTGGTCACCAGCGCGACGCCCTCGGCGAACAGGCGTTCCAGCAGCCTCGCCAGCAGCATCGCGTCGCCGATGTCGGTGACGAAGAACTCGTCCAGCACCAGCACGCGCAGCTTGCCGCGCGCCTCGCGCACGATCTTCGCCAGCGGGTCGGCCTCGCCCGCATGCGCGCGCAGGCGCTCGTGGACCATGCGCATGAAGCGGTGGAAGTGGGTGCGGTACTTCTCGGTGATCGGCAGGTTTTCGTAGAACAGGTCGACGAGGAAGGTCTTGCCGCGGCCCACGTCGCCCCAGTAGTACAGCCCGCGCACCGGCTCGACCGGCTTGTTCAACAGCCTGTCGAGGAAGCCCTGCCTCGGCGGGTCGAGCAGCGCCGCATGGATGCGGTCCAGCTCCCGCAGCGCCGGGTGTTGCGCCGGATCGTCGCGCCAGCCTTCGTTCGCCACGCCTTGCGCGTAGCGTTGCGAGGGAAGCCGCACGGTGCTCACGCCTGCGGCAGCCACGCCTTGACTTCGTTCTGGATGGCGCCGCGCAGGTCGATCAGCCTGCGGTGGAAGAAGTGGCTGGTGTCCTGCATGCGCACCAGCTGCGGCTGCCGCGGCAGGGTCTCCAGCCAGGCGTACACCGCCTGCGGGTCGACGATCTCGTCGGCCTCGCCCTGCACCACCAGCCACGGGCAGTCGGGCACCTGGATGGCGGAGAAGTCCCAGCCGCGGCCGGCGGCCGGCGGCGCGATGGAGATCAGCGCGTCGGGGCGCAACCCGGCGGCGGCCTGCAGGCTCACGTAGGCGCCGAAGCTGAAGCCGGCCAGCCACAGCGCGTGCCCGGGCCGCGCCGCGCGCGCCCACTCGACCACCGTGCGCAGGTCGTCCTGCTCGCCGCGGCCGTGGTCGAACTCGCCGGCCGACTGGCCGGTGCCGCGGAAGTTGAAGCGCACCGTGGTGGCGCCCAGTTCGCGCAGCGCGCGGGCGACCATGGTCACGACCTTGTTGTGCATGGTGCCGCCCTCGGTGGGCAGCGGGTGGCAGACCACGGCCAGCAGCGGCAGCGCGGCCTCCGCCTCGGGCGGATCGACCGCGGTTTCGAGCGCGCCGGCCGGGCCGTCGAGCAGCAGGGTTGCGGCGGTGGGGGGGAAGGGAGGCTGGGCCATGGCGGCAATGATAGTCGCTGGGCCGTGCATGGCGCGCCGCGGACGGGCCGCCCCTACAATGGCGCCCCGCCCGGGTACCCGCGCCCCATGCACTACCTGATCGCCAGCGTCGCCTGCAGCGTGCTGGTCTCCGTGTTGCTCAAGCTCGCCCCGCGCCGCGGCTGGGACGTGGCGCACATGGTCACCTGGAACTACCTGGCCGCGGTGCTGCTGTGCGCCGCGCTGCTGCGCCCGCCGCTGGAGGCGCTGCGCGCGCCCGGCGCGCCATGGCCGGCGCTGCTGACCCTGGCGGCGGTGCTGCCCTCGCTGTTCCTGGTGCTGGCCGCCTCGGTGCGGCATGCCGGCATCGTGCGCACCGACGTGGCCCAGCGGCTGTCGCTGCTGCTGTCGCTGGGCGCGGCCTTCCTGCTTTTCGGCGAGCGGGCGGGCGCCCTGAAGCTGGGCGGGCTGGGCGTGGGGCTGCTGGCGGTGGCGTGCATCCTGGCGCGGCCGGAG
>DASRYN010000309.1:0-4061 GCA_035687185.1 Pseudoxanthomonas sp.
TCCTCGCGCGCGCTGGCGGCCAGTTCGGCGTCCGTCAGGCGCACCTCGTTGCCTGGGAGCACGGTGTAGAAGTCGTACTGCGGCGCCGCCGGCTCGGCCGGCGTGGCGGCCGGGGCGGGCGTGTCGGCGATGGCCTCGCCGTCGGCGATGGGCGCCGGCTGCGCGTCGGGGTCGGCGCGAGGGCCGAAACGGACGAAGCCGTCGCCGTCGCGCTTGAACAGGCCGGGCACGGCCAGGAACACCACCGCGCCGATGGCCAGCCCCGCCACCAGCCACACCCACGCCGGGCGCTCGCCGCTGCCGTTGCGCCGTGCCTGGTTCCTGCCTCGTCTTGCCGCCATCGCCAAACGTCTCCGCTTACATCCGCTCGGGCGCGCTCACGCCCAGCAGCCCGAGCCCGTTCGCCAGCACCTGGCCGGTGGCCCGCGCCAGCGCCAGGCGCGCGTCGCGCAGCTCCGCCTCGTCCACCAGCACCGGCGTGCCCGCGTACCAGGTATGGAAAGCATAGGCCAGTTCGCGCAGGTACTGGGCGATCTGGTGCGGTTCCAGCGTCTGGCCGGCGGCTTCCACCACCTCGGGCCAGCGCGACAGCTCGAGCATCAGCCCCAGCGAACCCGCGTCGTCCAGCCGCGCCAGGTGCGCCAGCGCGCGCGCCTGCTCCCAGTCGTGGCCCTTCTCGGCGGCCTGGCGGAACAGCGCGGCCACGCGCGCGTGGGCGTACTGCACGTAGAAGACCGGGTTGTCGTTGCTCTGCTGGCGCGCCAGGTCGATGTCGAACACCAGCTGCGAATCGGGCTTGCGCGCGATCAGGAACCAGCGGGTGGCGTCGCGCCCGGCCTCCTCGATGAGGTCGCGCAGGGTGACGTAGCTGCCGGCGCGCTTGGACAGCTTCACCTCCTCGCCGCCGCGCATCACCGTCACCATCTGGTGCAGCACGTACTCCGGCCAGCCCTGCGGGATGCCCACGTCCAGCGCCTGCAGGCCGGCGCGCACGCGCGCCAGCGAGCCGTGGTGGTCGGCGCCCAGCTCGGTGATGGCACGCTCGTAGCCGCGCTGCCACTTGCTCAGGTGGTAGGCCACGTCCGGCACGAAGTAGGTGTAGGTGCCGTCGGACTTGCGCATGACGCGGTCCTTGTCGTCGCCGAAGTCGGTGGACTTCAGCCACAGCGCGCCGCCTTCCTCGTAGGTGTGGCCGTTGGCCACCAGCTGGCGCACGGTCTCCTCGACCTTGCCGTCGGTGTAGAGCGAGCTCTCGAGGAAGTAGATGTCGAAGTCCACGCCGAACGCGGCCAGGTCGTGGTTCTGCTCGTTGCGCAGGTACGCCACCGCGAAGCGCCGGATCGCGTCCAGGTCGTCGGGGTCGCGCGCGCCGGCCACCGCGTGGCCCTCGATCTGCACCGTGTCGCCGCGCAGGTAGGCGTCGGCCACGTCCTGGATGTAGTCGCCGTTGTAGGCGTCGGCCGGCCAGCCGGCGTCGCCGGGCCTCAGCCCGCGGGCACGGGCCTGCGTCGAGCGTGCCAGGTTGTCGATCTGCACGCCGGCGTCGTTGTAGTAGAACTCGCGCTTGACGTTCCAGCCGTTGGCCTCCAGCAGCCGGGCCAGGCTGTCGCCGATGGCCGCGGCGCGGCCGTGGCCCACGTGCAGCGGGCCGGTCGGGTTGGCCGAGACGTACTCCACGCCGGCGGTGCGGCCCTGGCCGGAGGTGTTGCGCCCGTACTCGGGGCCGTGGCGCAGGGCCGCGGCGACCTCGCGCTGCCACGCCGCCGGCGCCAGGTGGAAGTTGATGAAGCCCGGGCCGGCGATCTCCACGCGGGCCACGTCGTCGCTGGCCGGCAGCGCGGCGACCAGCGCCTGCGCCAGCGCGCGCGGGTTGCTGCGCGCGGCCTTGGCCAGCAGCATCGCCGCGTTGGTGGCGAAATCGCCGTGCTCGCGGGTCTTGGGCCGCTCGACCACGAAGTCCGGGGTGGCGGCATCGGCCGGCAGCGTGCCGGCGGCGCGCAGCGCTTCGATGCCCTGGGCGATCAGGGCGCTGAGGAGGGTCTTCACTCGGGGGGTCGGGTTGCGGTCTGGCCGGGCATTTTACCCGGTCCGCTGCCGCGGCACCGGCCGGCACGGGTGGCCGGCGGCGTCCCGTACAGCCGGCGACGGAGTGCCCCGGCACGCCCGGGCGCTGCGCGGGCCGGCACCGTACGGCCCCGCGGGCGTCCGTGCCTTCGCCTTTCGCCGCGCCGTTGAATATGCTGCCGCCTGACAGGGGGGGACGACATGTCGACTCGGGAAAGGCTGGACTACGAGCAGGCCCGGCAGCGGGCCGCGACGGGCTGGGGATGGCTCAACACCGGCTCCAGCGAAGCGGCCAGGGAAGGGCATGTGGCCGGGTTGCTGGAACGGGAAGGACGCCAGCGGGCCGAGCAAACGGCCGAGATCCGGCGCGCCGCCGAGCGGATGGAGCGGCGCTGGGAAGCCGAGGACGAGCGCCGCCGCAAGGCGGAGCGGGCCGCGGAGGTGGCGGCCGACCGCGCCCGGCGCGAGGCCGAACGCCGGGCCGGGAAGCAGCGGGAACTCGAGGAACTCCATTACGACACGCTGATGCTCGGCGAACGGGTGGCGGCCGGCACGGCCACGCGGATCGAGCAGGACGCGTACTGGTTCGCGCGGCGCGAGCTGGAGCGCGTCATGTCGGCCACGCCCGACCGCTCGCTTGCCTACGCGTTGAACCTCGTCCGCGAGCGCACGCCGCAGATCGATCCCTCGCCTCGGAGCGAGCCCGCCGCCCCCGCTAGCCTCCGCCGGCTCGCGGTGGAGCTCCTCGGCCTGCGGCGGTCCTTCCTCGAAGCCGGCCATGTGCTGCCGTTCGTGGTCGGCGACATGGGTGACGTCCGCGAGCCGGCTGGAGCGCCGCCGCTCATGGTCCGCCTGGAGTACGCCGGCCAGGAATGTCTCCCGCCCGCTCCGCCGGCCTGGCTGCAACAGGAGGCGCCGGTCGTGCGCGTCGTGCCCGTGGAGCTGGAGGTGTCCGACTGGGAGGAGCCGCTGTGGACGATCGAGCTCGACGCCGACGTCGACGAGCTGGCCAGCCGGCAGGCCCGGGCAGGCCACGGCCACCTGGTCGCGCCGCTGCAGGCTGTCCAGGACGCCTTGCGGGAGGCCCTCGACGACGGGTTGTGGAAGGCGGGTGCGCGCTGGTGCGGCTGGACGCGCTGGCCGGCGGACGGGCCCGTCTCGCCGGCGTTCGACGCCGCCTTTGCGTCGGTGGCCGAGGTGCTCGATTTCCTCGGCGCGCACCGCGACCTGCTGCGGCGGCTCGAGCTCGACGCCCCCGGCGATGTCCTCGAGGCCGCCATCGCGCCCACCGCCAGCGCGCTGGCCGCGTACGGCGCGCTGCGCGGCGAGGCCGCGCGGCTGCACGGCTGGGCCCTGTCGGACAGCCTGCTTCCGCCGCCGGGCCCCTTGCCGGAGGTCGGTGGCAGCGGCTGCATCTTCCAATGCCTGGGCGCGCTCCAGGAGGCGGTCTGGGGCGCGCAAGCGGGCGTGCGCGTTTTCGGTGCGCGTGCTGCCAGGGCCTGGAGCGCCATTCCCGAGGGCCAGAGATCGGGGCTGGAAGGCGCCGGGCGCGGGCGCCTGCGCCAGGTGCTGCAGGCCTTCGCCGCCGGCCTGGGGGTCGATCCCGCAGGGCAGGCGGCCGTGCCGCCGCAGGGCCTGGTCGATGCCGTTTCGTGGAAGACGGCGCGCATCGCAGCGGGTTTCGGCGAAGGTGCGAAGGCGCCGGGGGCGGCGCCGGCGGTCCTGGCCGGCGCGATGTGCTTCGTGCTGGCCGGCGGCGCGGCGGCCAGCGCGATCGGCGACCTGGCGTTCGGGCTGGTCGTTGGCACGCCCGCCGGCCTGGCGGTCGGCGGCTTCTGCCTGCTGCGCCTGCGGGCCGAGGCGCCGTCGGTCCACTGGCTGCGCGGGCTCGTCGCCCGGGCCCGGGCGTGGAGTTCGGCGGACTTCGCCTGAACCGGCGCGGCGCCGCGCCGGTTCAGGCGAAGTCCGCCGAACTCCACGCCCGGGCCCGGGCGACG
>DASRYN010000310.1:0-3928 GCA_035687185.1 Pseudoxanthomonas sp.
CCCCCGCCGGCGGCTCGGTGCGGGTGACCTTCGCCCGCGAGCCGGGCGGCGGGGTCGTGCTGTCGGTGCGCGACACCGGCTACGGCATTCCCGAGGCGCACATCCCGCGCCTGACCGAGCGCTTCTACCGGGTCAGCAGCAGCCGCTCGCGCGAGAGCGGCGGCACCGGGCTGGGCCTGTCCATCGTCAAGCACGTGCTGGGACTGCACCAGGCGCGGCTGTCGATCCAGAGCACGGTCGGCCAGGGCAGCGAGTTCGCCTGCCACTTCGGCCCCGAACGGGTGCAGGTGCGGCATGATGGGCCGGTGGCCGCGCCGGCGGCGCCGTGAGCCGCCGGTCCCGCGCCCTGCCCCCTTCCAACGTGCACGCCAGGCCCGCCATGGATCACGACAGCCGCCCGCCCGAGCCCCAGACCGCCGCGACCGAGCCCGAGCACGACGCGGACGGGCTGCGCGACCCCTCCCTGTACCTCAATCGCGAGCTGTCGCAGCTGGACTTCAACTTCCGCGTGCTGGCGCAGGCGCTGGACCCGCAGGTGCCGCTGCTGGAGCGCCTGCGCTTCCTGTGCATTTCCTGCACCAACCTGGACGAGTTCTTCGAGATCCGCGCCGCCACCGTGCGCCACTCGGCCGAGTTCGGCCTCACCGCGGCGCCCGACGGCATCGCCCCGGCGCAGCTGCTGGACCGCATCCACGACCGCGCCGCGGAGCTGGTGGACGCGCAGTACCAGTGCTGGAACGCGGTGCTGCGCCCGGCGCTGGCCGAGGCCGGCGTGCGCATCCTCGGGCGCCACAGCTGGACCGCGCGGCAGCGGCGCTGGCTGCGCGCGTACTTCCGCAACAAGGTAATGCCGGTGCTCTCGCCGCTGGGGCTGGACCCCTCGCACCCGTTCCCGCGCATCCTCAACAAGTCGCTGAACGTGGTGGTCGTGCTGGAGGGCATGGACGCCTTCGGCCGCCCGGGCCACCTGGCCATCGTGCGCGCGCCGCGCTCGCTCAGCCGCATCGTCGAGCTGCCGCCGAGCCTGCGCGGCAAGGACGAGCAGGCGTTCGTGCTGCTGTCCTCGATGCTGGCCGCGTTCGTGGACGAGCTGTTCCCGGGCATGACCGTGCGCGGCGCCTACCAGTTCCGCGTGACCCGCAATTCCGAGCTGGTGGTGGACGAGGACGAGGTGGAGAACCTGGCCTCGGCGCTGCGCAGCGAGCTGGTCGGGCGCGGCTACCGCCCGGCCGTGCGGCTGGAGATCGCCCACGACTGCCCCAAGCCGATCGTGCGCACCCTGCTGCAGAACTTCGAGCTGGGCGAGAACGCGGTCTACTACATCGACGGCCCGGTCAACCTCAACCGCGTGATCCAGGTGTACGACCTGGTCTCGCGTCCGGAACTGAAGTACCCGCCGTTCGCACCGCGCAACCGCCTCGAGGACGAGGCGATCTTCCGCAAGGTCGCACGCGGCGACGTGCTGCTGCACCACCCCTTCGACTCCTTCGCAGGGGTGCTGGAGCTGCTCAACCAGGCCGCCGCCGACCCGGACGTGCTGGCCATCAAGCAGACCCTGTACCGCACCGGCAAGGACTCGGCCATCGTCGACGCCCTGGTGCAGGCCGCCCGCAACGGCAAGGACGTGACCGTCGTGGTGGAGCTGCGCGCGCGCTTCGACGAGGACGCCAACCTGGGCGTGGCCGACCGCCTGCAGGAGGCCGGCGTGCAGGTGGTGTACGGCGTGGTGGGCTTCAAGACCCACGCCAAGATGCTGCTGATCGTGCGCCGCGAGGGCAAGCGCCTGCGCCGCTACGTGCACCTGGGCACCGGCAACTACCACAGCGGCACGGCCCGGGCCTACACCGACCTGAGCCTGCTCACCGCCGACGCGGACATCGGCAACGACGTGCATCTGCTGTTCCAGCAGCTGTCCGGGCTGGCGCCCTCGATCCGCCTCAAGCGCCTGCTGCAGTCGCCCTTCACGCTGCACAGCGGCATCGTGCAGCGCATCGAGCGCGAAACCCGCATCGCCGCCTCCGGCCGGCCCGGGCGCATCGTGGCCAAGATGAACGCGCTCAACGAGCCGCAGGTGGTGCGCGCGCTGTACGCCGCCTCGCAGGCGGGCGTGAGCATCGATCTGATCGTGCGCGGGGCCTGCACGCTGCGCCCGGGCATCCCCGGGGTGTCGGACAACATCCGCGTGCGCTCCATCGTCGGCCGCTTCCTCGAGCACAGCCGCGTGTACTGGTTCGGCAACGACGGCCGGCCGGAGCTGTTCTGCGCCAGCGCCGACTGGCTCGAGCGCAACCTGCTGCGCCGGGTGGAGACCTGCTTCCCGATCCTGGACCCGGCCCTGGCCGAGCGGGTGGAGCGCGAGGCGCTGCGCAACTACCTCGAGGACAACCTCAACGCCTGGGAGCTGGGTGCCGACGGCCGCTACCGCAAGTGCGCGCCGGCGGCGGACGCCGCGCCGCACTCGGCGCAGCAGGCCCTGCTCGACGCGCTGTAGCCCGGGGGCGGGGGCGCGGCCCGCCCATCCGCTAAGATTCGCGCCATGCCCTATTCCTCCCCGAACCGCCCGCAGGTCCAGGACGGCGACGCGCTGGCCGCGATCGACCTGGGCTCCAACAGCTTCCACATGGTCCTGGCCCAGCGCATGCTGGGCCAGTTGCGTGTGATCGACCGCCTGCGCGAGACGGTGCGCCTGGCCGACGGCCTGGACGGCCGCGGCGGGCTGTCGGAGCAGGCGCTGCAGCGCGCGCTCGAGTGCCTGGCACGCTTCGGCCAGCGCCTGCGCGGGGTGCCGCGGCTGCACGTGCGCGCGCTGGCGACCAACAGCGTGCGCCAGCTGCGCGAGCCGCAGGCCTTCCTGCAACCGGCCGAGGCGGCGCTGGGCTATCCCATCGAGGTGGTCTCCGGCCGCGAGGAGGCGCGCCTGATCTACCTGGGCGTTGCCCACGCGCAGCCGCCCAAGCCGGGGCAGCTGCGCCTGGTGATCGACATCGGCGGCGGCTCGACCGAGTTCATCATCGGCCGCGGCTTCGAGCCCATCGAGCGCGAGAGCCTGCAGGCCGGCTGCATAGCCAGCACCCGCCGCTTCTTCCCCACCGGCAAGCTGTCGCGGAAGAAATGGAAGGACGCGCTGACCGAGATCAGCGCCGAGTTCCAGCAGTTCGCCGGCCTGTACCGCACCCTGGGCTGGCAGGAGGCGCTGGGATCGTCGGGCACGCACAAGGCCATCGGCGAGATCTGCGCGGCGATGAAGCTGACCAAGGGCGCCATCACCGCCGAGGCGCTGCCGCAGGTGCGCGACCGGCTGCTGCAGGCCGGCAGCATCGACGCCATCGACCTGCCCGGCCTGTCGAGCGACCGCCGCCCGATCATCGCCGGCGGCGTGCTGGTGCTGGAGGCCGCCTTCCAGGCCCTGGGGCTGCAGAAGCTGCTGGTGAGCAAGGCGGCCATGCGCGAGGGCATCCTCTACGACATGCTCGGCCGCGGCGGCGCCGACGACCCGCGCGACGCCTCGGTGGAGGCGCTGACCCGCCGGTACGGCATCGACGAGGCGCAGGCCGCGCGGGTCGAGGCGACCGCACTGCGGCTGTTCGGCCAGGTGGCCGAGGCCTGGCAGCTGGACGACGACGACGCGCGCATGCTCGGCTGGTCCGCGCGCCTGCACGAGCTGGGGCTGGCCATCGCCCACAGCCAGTACCACGTGCACGGGGCCTACGTGCTGGAGCACTCGGACATCGCCGGCTTCTCCCGGCAGGAACAGCAGGTGCTGGCGGCACTGGTGCGTACCCACCGCCGCAACGTGCCCCGGTCCGCGTTCGACGCCCTGCCCGACCGCCTGCTGCTGTCGGCGCGGCGCAAGGCGGCGCTGCTGCGGCTGGCGGTGCTGCTGCACCGCTCGCACGACAGCGAAGCCATCCCGATGCTGGAACTGTCG
>DASRYN010000311.1:0-19778 GCA_035687185.1 Pseudoxanthomonas sp.
GCTGACGCACGCGCCGCGGATGCGCGGCATTAAGCCGCACCGGCGCATCCTGCTTGCGGATTTCCGGCGGAATTCCGCCCACCGCCACGAGGGTTTCCCGATGCCACGAACGACCCTTCCCATCGCCTTCCTGCTGCTCGCATTCCAGTCCGCGGCGGCGCAGCCCGCGCCCGCGCCCGGCTGCGGCTACGTCTCCACCCGGCAGGGCGTGGTACCGGAAAGCCGCGACGTCTTCGCCGCGGAGATCACGCGCATCGACGGGCGCAGCACACCGCTGCACGACGTGAACCGGCACCGGGTCGCGGCCGGACCGCGGGTGCTGACGGTGGGCGACAGGATCGACCCGGACCGCCTGCCGGGCGCGGCCATCGCGCAGATAGAAAGGATGAAGAAGCTGGAACTGCAGCGGGCCTACAAGACGCTGACGGTCCAGGTCGAGCCCGGCGTCAGCTACGCCATCGGTGCCCGCCTGCTGCGCGACCGGCTGGATGCCGCGAGCATCCGCGCCAATGCCTACTGGGAGCCGGTGGTGTGGGAGCAGCGGCCGGCCGCCTGCCCCTGACGCGGAGGCGGCTCAGCCGGCGCCGAGCAGCCCGCGCAGGAACGGCACGGTGACCCGGCGCTGGGCGGCCAGCGATTCGCGGTCGATCCGCTCCAGCAGCGCCAGCAGTTGCACCAGGTCGCGCCCGGTGCGGGTCAGCAGCCAGTCGAGGGCCGCTTCCTCGAGCACCAGTCCGCGGCGGCGCGCGCGGTCGCGCAGCACGTCCCGGCGGGCGTCGTCGTCCAGCGGGCGCAGCACGATGCGCGTGCACTGGCCCAGGCGCGAGCGCAGGTCCGGCAACGCCAGCGGCAGGGCCAGCGGCGAGGCCGCCGCCAGGTAGAGCAGGCCGGTCCCCGCGGCGCGCGCGCGGTTGTGGAACTCGAACAGCGCCACCTCGTCGTCGCGGTCGCCTGCCACCGCCTCCAGCCCGTCCAGCACGACCAGGTCGCCGGCCAGCGCGTCCAGCGCCTCGCGCAGGCGCCCGGCGGCGGCGCGCAACGGCAGGTAGGCGGCGCTGCGCCCGGCATGGCCGGCCTCGGCGCAGGCGGCCAGGCCGAGGTGGGTCTTGCCCGAGCCGGGCGGACCCTCCAGGTACAGCCAGTCCGCGCCGGGGCCGCAGGCCAGCGCACGCAACTGTTCGAGCGCGCCGGGCGGCGCACCCACGTAGCTGTCCAGGCGTTGCTCGGGCGGATGGCGCAGGGCCAGCGGCAGCTGCGGCGTGCCCCCGGGCGGGGCTGGCGACGCGGTCACGTGCGGTCGTGCTCCTGCGCGACCGGGGCGGGAACGGCCGCGGCGCGGTCGGCATGGGCGTCGAGCACGATGTGCACGTGCTCGCCGGTGTACAGGTCGCTGTTGCGGTAGCGCTCGTGGGCGAAGCGCAGCAGCACGTTGGCCACCGCCGCCACCGGCAGCGCCAGCAGCATGCCCAGGAAGCCGAACAGCTGGCCGCCGGCCATGATGGCGAAGATCACCGCCATCGGATGCAGGCCGATGCGGTCGCCGACGATGCGCGGCGTCAGCACGTATCCTTCCAGCATCTGCCCGGCCACGAACACGCCGCCCACCATCAGCAGCAGGCCCAGGTCCAGGCCCTGCGCCTGCACCAGCGCGGCCAGCAGCCCCAGCACCACGCCGGTGGCCGTGCCCAGGTACGGCACGAAGCTGATCAGGCCGGCGATCAGGCCGATCAGCACGCCCAGCTTCAGGCCCACGAGCGACAGGCCGATGGCGTAGATCGCGCCCAGCGCCACCATCACCAGGAACTGCCCGCGCAGGAACGCGCCGAGCACGTCGTTGGACTCGCGCGCCAGCCGCGAGACGGTGTCCACGTGGTCGCGCGGCACCAGCGAGGCTACGCGCTCGACCAGCACGTCCCAGTCGCGCAGGAAGTAGAAGGTCAGGATCGGCAGCAGCACGATGTTGGCGATCCAGGCCACCATCGCGAAGCCGGAGCGCGAGAGGTAGCCGAACAGCGTGGCGGCGGCGCCGCCGGCCTGCTGCCAGTGGTCGCGGATCCAGTCGAACAGCCGGTCCGGGTCCAGCCACACCAGCAGTTCCAGGCCGGTGCGCGCCTCGATCCACGGCAGCGCGGTCTGCACGAACCAGTCGCGGTAGGCGGGCAGCGAGCCGACCAGGGTGCGGACCTGCCGCTCGAGCACCGGCACCAGCACCAGCACCGCCAGCACCAGCAGCAGCAGCATCAGCACGAACACCAGGGTGACGGCGGTGTTGCGCGAGCGGCCGCGACGCTGCAGGCGGTCCACCAGCGGGTCGCCCAGCCAGCCCAGCAGCGCGGCCAGCACGAAGGGGGTGAGGATGGGGGCCAGCATCCACACCAGCCAGCCGGCGGCCAGGACGATCGCGATCCACTTCAGCTGGCGCAGGAAGCGCGCGATCTCGTACTCGGGCGTGTCGTTCATCGCACGCGGTACTCCCCGGGCACGCCCTCGACCGGAACGACCGGGGCGTCGGGCCCGAACATGCGCTCGAAGCCGGACAGCCCGGTCAGCAGGTCCAGGTCGAACTCCAGGCGCGCCGGGGTGGCGCGCACCGGCACCACCTTGCGCACCACCGGCGCCCGCTGCAGCAGCGCCGACACGCGCAGGTAGTCCTCGGCGTTGCGCAGGCCGGTGAAGGCCACGCGGTACGTGCCCGCCGGCTCGGAGGGCCGGGCCTTGGCGTAACGGCGGATCAGCGCGTCGGCGGCCACGTCCGCGCCGCTGGCCAGCGCGCGCCGCGGGTCCTGTTCGCTGACCGACTTCTCCGCCAGCACGCGGCCGGCGTCGACGAAGGTCCATTCGGTGGTCCAGCCGCCGCTGCTGCGGTACATCTTGCCGATCAGCTGCATCGGCGGGCTGTAGCGCGCCGAGGCGCGGGCCACCGCCGCCGGGTCCTTGCGCCAGATCGCACCGACCGCGGCCTGCTCGGCCGCGCCGCCGGCGGGCAGGCCCAGGCGGTAGCCGCGCTCGAGCGCACGGTCCAGCAGCGGCCGCGCGGCGTTGACCTGGCCGGTGCCGAGCAGGCGCGGGCCGGCGCCGCCGCCGTCGTCGATCGCCAGCCACACCACCGGCTTGGGCCGCGGCTGCGGCCACACCGGCAGGCCCAGCGCGGCCACCAGCGCATCCACCGTTTCGGGCACGAAGCGCACCACCAGCATGGTGCGGAAGGTGGGCGCGCCGCCGGGCGAGGTGCCCTGGTCCTGGCGGTAGTCGTAGCCGTCCACGTAACTGGCCGCGTTGCGCAGTTCCTGCGCCACGCCCGGGCGGTTGACCACGCCGGCATCGCCGGACAGCTTGCCCAGCACCTGCGCCAGCGCGCGCGCGAAGCCGGCCTCCCGGGCCTGTTCGGTCTGGCTGTTGACCGGCACCTCGGCCGCGTACACGCCCTGCGCGGCCGCCACCTCGCCCTCGGTGCGCAGGCCCTCCTGCGCCGGCGCCGGGGCGGCCAGGCACAGCGCCAGGATCAGGATCAAGCCGGAGCGGACGCGCATGGGTTCCTCGACGGGCTGCGGGGGCGGAACGGCCGAATTGTTGCGCGAATGCCGCCAGCGCGCCAATCGCGGCGCCCCGGCCGGGGCCGCGGGCCCCGCCGCCGGCCCGGCGACGGGCCCGGCTGCTAGAATCGCGCCTCCCGTTTCCAGCCCATGCAGGCCCCGCACGTGAGCCAGACCCCGCCGCCCGCCCCCCTCACCTACCGCGACGCGGGCGTGGACATCGACGCGGGCAACGAGGTCGTCGAGCGGATCAAGCCGCTGGTCCGGCGCAGCTTCCGCCCGGAGGTGATGGGCGGCCTGGGCGGCTTCGGCGCGCTGTTCGACCTGTCGGGCAAGTACCGCGAGCCGGTGCTGGTCTCCGGCACCGACGGCGTGGGCACCAAGCTCAAGCTGGCCCAGCAGCTGGGCCGGCACGACACCATCGGCATCGACCTGGTGGCCATGTGCGTGAACGACGTGCTGGTGCAGGGCGCCGAGCCCCTGTTCTTCCTGGACTACTTCGCCACCGGCAAGCTCGACGTGGAGACCACCGTGGCGGTGGTCGGCGGCATCGCCCGCGGCTGCGAGGAGGCCGGCTGCGCGCTGATCGGCGGCGAGACCGCCGAGATGCCGGACATGTACCCGCCCGGCGAGTACGACCTGGCCGGCTTCACCGTCGGCGCGGTGGAGAAGTCGCGGCTGCTGGACGGCGCACGGGTGCGCGAGGGCGACGTGCTGCTGGGCATCGCCTCCTCCGGCCCGCATTCCAACGGCTACTCGCTGATCCGCCGCATCTACGACCGCGCCGGCCGCCCGGCCGACCTGGACCTGGGCGGCGGCCTGCGCCTGGCCGACGCGCTGATGGCGCCGACCCGGCTGTACGTCAGGCCGGTGCTGTCGCTGCTGCGCGACCACGGCGAGAACATCCACGCCATGGCCCACATCACCGGCGGCGGCCTGACCGAGAACATCATCCGCGTGGTGCCCGAGGGCCTGGGCCTGGAGATCGAGGCCTCGGCCCTGGCGCTGCCGCCCGTGTTCGACTGGTTGCGGCGCGAGGGCGCGGTGGCCGACGCGGAGATGTGGCGCACCTTCAACTGCGGCATCGGCTTCGTGCTGCTGGTGCCGCAGGCGGGCACCGCCGCGGTCGGTGCCGCCCTGGCGGCGCTGGGCCTGGCCCACCGGCCCATCGGCCAGGTGGTGCGCGCCTCCGCCGGCGAACGCGTGCGCATCGGCTGAGCATGTCCGCCCCGCTCCCCCCGCTGCCCGACGAGGACGCGCAGGCGCGCGAGCACCTGCGGGTGCTGTCGGTCCTGCACTATGTGCTGGCCGCCCTCACCGGGCTGATGTCGCTGCTGCCGGTGTTCCACCTGCTGCTCGGCCTGGGGCTGGCGACCGGCCACCTGGCCAGCGAGGACCCGGACGCGACCGTCGTGGGCTGGTTCTTCGTCGGCTTCGCCGGCCTCTTCATCGTGGGCGGGCTGACCCTGGCCGGCTTCATCGCCTGGGCCGGCCACTGCCTGGCGCGCCAGCGCCGCCACAGGCTGTGCCTGGTGGTGGCCGCGGTCGAATGCCTGCTGATGCCGCTGGGCACGGTGCTGGGCGTGTTCGCGCTGATCGCGCTGACCAAGCCGCGCGTGCGCGCCCTCTTCGCCTGAGCATGCCGCTCCCGCGCATCGCCGTACTCGCCTCGGGCCGCGGCAGCAACCTGCAGGCGCTGCTGGACGCCATCGGCGGCGGCCGCCTGCAGGCGCAGGTCGCCGGGGTGTTCTCCGACCGGCCGGACGCGCCCGCGCTGCAGCGCGTGCCGCCGCCGCTGCGCTGGAGCGCCGATGCCCGCGCCTTCCCGGACCGCGCCGCCTTCGACGACGCGCTGGGCGACGCCGTGGCCGCGTGCGCGCCGGACTGGATCTTCTGCGCCGGCTACATGCGCATCCTCGGCGAGGCCTTCGTGCGCCGCTTCGAGGGTCGCCTGCTCAACGTGCACCCCTCGCTGCTGCCCCGCTACAAGGGCCTGCACACGCATGCGCGCGCGCTGCAGGCCGGCGACGCCGAGCACGGCGCCAGCGTGCACTTCGTCGTGCACGAACTCGACGCCGGGGCGGTGGTGGCGCAGGTGCGCATTCCGGTCCTGCCCGGCGACACGCCCGACGCGCTGGCCGCGCGCCTGCTGCCGGAGGAACATCGGCTGGTGGTCGCGGTGATGGGCCTGGCCGTGGCCGGCCGGCTGTCTGAACGCGACGGTCAGGTCCACGTCGATGGTCAGTGCTTGTTTAGACCGCTGCAACTAGATTCCCGGGGCGTCCTGCTCGCGGAATCACACGGCTGACACCCACCGCCGGGCAACATGGACGCCCCGACGACGCGCCCCATGACCCGCACGCCCCGACTCCTCGCCGCTGCCACCCTCGTGCTCGCCTGCCTGGCCGCCCAGGCCCAGGCGCCCGCGCCCGTCGCCCCGGCGCCGGACGCCACGCCGGCCGCCGTTCTCGAGCCGTTCGTCGCCACCTACGACGCGTGGTACCGCGGCCGCCAGGCCGGCGACGCGACCATGCAGGTCGTGCGCGAAGGCGACCGCTGGCGCGTGGACCTGGCCATCCGCGGCGACCGCGGCCTGGCCGGCCTGGCGCGGCTCAACATCCGCCAGAGCACCGTGTTCGACGCCGACGGCGGCCGTTACCGCCCGCTCAACCAGAGCACCGTGCGCGAGGCCCTGCTGCTGGACCGCCGCGTCACCGGCACCTACGACTGGAACGCGATGCAGGCCCGCTGGGACGGCGACCTGAAGAAGGAACGCCGGCGCCCGGTGGCGCTGCGCGAAGGCGACATGAGCGCGTTGCTCATCAACCTGGCGGTCATCCGCGACGCCCGCCCGGGCGCTACCCTGCATTACCGCTTCGTCGACGGCGGCCGCGTGCGCGAGCACGTCTACCAGGTGGCCCCGCAGCCGGAGACGGTGGCCGTGGGCGACATGAGCTACGACGCGCTGCGCGTGGCCCGCAGCGACGACGACGGCGACCAGACCGTGCTGTGGGTCGCCAGCGGCGTCCCCACGCCCATCCGCATCCTGCAGCGCAGGGACGGCGAGGACGAGATCGACCTGCGACTGGTGGAATACCGAGGAGCCTGAAAGATGAGCAAGCGCACCGCCTTCCTGTCCGGCCTGCTGGCCTTCCTGCTGCTGGCCGGCGCCTCCGTGCAGGCCGCGGCGCTGGCCCCGTTCAACGCCCGCTACCAGGCCAGTTACATGGGCATGCAGGCCGACGGCACCATGACCCTGGCGCGCGAAGCCGGCAACCGCTGGAAGTACAGCCTCAACGTGCGCAACCAGGTGGCCGACCTCAGCCAGAACACCGTGTTCGAGGAGCACCAGGGCCAGCTGCGCCCGCTCAGCAGCAGCGACCGCTCGGTCATGCTGATCCGGCGCAAGGCCGTGGAGGCCACCTACGACTGGTCCAGGGGCCAGGCCACCTGGACCGGCGACGTGAAGCCCGAGCGCCGCGGCCCGGTGAAGCTGCAGCCCGGCGACATGGACGCGCTGCTGATCAACCTGGCGGTGGCGCGCGACGTCGCCGCCGGCAGGCCGCTCTCGTACCGCATGGTGGACGAAGGCCGCGCGCGCGCGCTGCGCTACGAGGTGGCCGGCAAGGAACAGGTCAGCGTGGCGGGCAAGACGCACCAGGCCACCAAGGTGGTGCGCCGCGACGACAAGCGCGAGACCATCGCCTGGATCGTCCCGGGCATGCCGGTGCCCGCGCGCATCCTGCAGCGCGAGGGCGGCCAGGACACCATCGACCTGACGCTGAAGTCGCTGGACTGAGCCGCCGCCGGGCGGCGGCCCGCCTCACTCCGCGTCGGCGCCCTCGAACACCGTCCGGCAGTCCACCCGGATCGCCTCGCCGCCGCGGTACCAGCGGAAGGTGGTGCATTCGCGGTTGCCCTCGACCACGCGGGTGGCGGTGACCGCGTAGAACGCCTGCAGTATCTCGCGGTGCTCGACGGTGCCGTCGGCGTTCCAGTCCATGTCCCGGGTCTCGACGCCGCGGGTGATGGCCATCCCGGTCCAGCTGGCCCACCCGACCAGCGCCATCAGCACCAGCACCACGGCCAGCAGGCCGCGGCGGCGCGGCGAGAAGCGCGCGCGCGACTTCATCCCTGGATCCTGCGGATGCGCGCACCGAGCGCACCGAGCTTCTCCTCGATGTTCTCGTAGCCGCGGTCGAGGTGGTAGATGCGGTCGATGGTGGTCTCGCCCTCGGCCACCAGGCCGGCGAGGATCAGCGAGGCCGAGGCGCGCAGGTCGGTCGCCATCACCGGCGCGCCGCTGAGCCGCTCCACGCCGCGCACGATGGCGGTATGGCCGTCCACGCGGATGTCCGCGCCCAGGCGCAGCAGCTCGTTGACGTGCATGAAGCGGTTCTCGAAGATCGTCTCGCTGATCACGCCCACGCCCTCGGCCACGCAGTTGAGCGCCATGAACTGCGCCTGCATGTCGGTGGGGAACGCCGGGTACGGCGCGGTGGTCAGGCTCACCGCCTTCGGCCGCCGGCCCTCCATGTCCAGGGTGATGCTGCCCGGGCCGGCGTCGATGCGCGCGCCGGCCTCGGCCAGCTTGTCCAGCACCGCCTCCAGCGTGTCGGGACGCGCGTTGCGTGCGGTGACGCGGCCGCCGGTCATGGCCGCGGCCACCAGGAACGTGCCGGTCTCGATGCGGTCGGGCAGCACCGCGTGGCGGCCGCCGGACAGGCGGTCCACGCCGTGGATGGTGATGCGCGCTGTGCCGGCGCCCTCGATCCGCGCGCCCAGCGCGTTGAGGCAGTCGGCCAGGTCGGCGACCTCCGGCTCCATCGCCGCGTTCTCCAGCACGGTGGTGCCCTGGGCGAGCGTGGCCGCGGCCATTACGTTCTCGGTGCCGGTCACGGTGACCATGTCGAACACGAAGCGCGCGCCCTTCAGGCGCGGCGCGCGGGCCTTGATGTACCCGTTCTCCACCGAGATCTCCGCGCCCAGCGCCTGGAGGCCCTTGATGTGCTGGTCCACGGGGCGCGAACCGATGGCGCAGCCGCCCGGCAGCGACACCTCGGCCGCGCCGTGGCGCGCCAGCAGCGGCCCGAGCACCAGGATCGAGGCGCGCATGGTCTTGACCAGCTCGTAGGGCGCCACGTGCTGGTCCACGCTGCGCGGATCCACCACCAGGCTGCTGCCGCGCGAGAGCGTGCCCTGGTCGAACTCGACCCCGGCGCCCAGTTCGCCCAGCAGCTTGATCGTGGTGACCACGTCGTGCAGGTGCGGCACGTTGAGGATCTCCACCGGCGCGTCGGCCAGCAGCGTGGCGCACAGGATGGGCAGGACGGCGTTCTTGGCGCCGGAAATGGCGACTTCGCCGCGGAGCGGCTGGCCGCCGCTGACTACGATCTTCTGCATGGGGTGGCGGGAAAGGGGAATGGGGATGGATGCGGCGGCGGGCGTCAGCCCTGCGCGCCGGCCTCGTCGGGGGTGACGGTCTTCAGCGCCAGGGCGTGGATGGCGCCGCCCATCAGGTCGCCCAGGGTGGCGTAGACCATGCGGTGGCGGGCCAGCGGCAGCTTGCCGCGGAAGGCCTCGCACACCACCGTGGCCTCGAAGTGCACGCCGTCCTCGCCCTGCACCCGGGCCTGCGCGCCGGGCAGCCCGGCCTCGATCATGCGGCGGATGGTATCGGCGTCCATGGAGCGCTTTGGCCTAGAATGAAGCGCCATAGTCTAGCGAATCCGGGACCGCCCGGACCGACGCGCATGCCGCCAGCCGCCCCGCCCGCCACCGACGCCGACAGCCTGGCCGCCAGCGGCCGCCGCGTGTTCGCCATCGAATCGCAGGCCCTGGCTGCCGTCGGCGGGCGCGTGGGCGAGGCCTTCGCCGAGGCCTGCCGCCGCATCCTGGCCTGCCGCGGCCGGGTGGTGGCCACCGGCATGGGCAAGTCCGGCCACGTCGCGCGCAAGACCGCGGCCACCCTGGCCTCCACCGGCACCCCGGCGTTCTTCGTCCACCCGGCCGAGGCCGGCCACGGCGACCTGGGCATGATCACCGACGCGGACATCGTGCTGGCGCTCTCCTACTCCGGCGAGTCGGACGAGGTGCTGATGCTGCTGCCGGCGCTGCGCCGCCAGGGCAACGCCGTCATCGCCATGACCGGCCGCCCGCAGTCCACCCTGGCCCGCGAAGCCGACGTGCACCTGGACGTGAGCGTGCCGGCCGAGGCCTGCCCGCTGCACCTGGCGCCCACCTCCAGCACCACCGCCTCGCTGGCCATGGGCGATGCGCTGGCCGTGGCGCTGCTGGAGGCGCGCGGCTTCACCGCCGACGACTTCGCCCGCTCGCACCCGGCCGGCAGCCTGGGCCGGCGCCTGCTGCTGCACATCACCGACGTGATGCACGGCGGCGACGCGCTGCCGCTGGTCGGCGAGGACGCCAGCGTGGCCGAGGCGCTGGTGGAGATGAGCCGCAAGCGCCTGGGCATGACCGCGGTGGCCGGCCCCGACGGGCGCCTGGCCGGCATCTTCACCGACGGCGACCTGCGCCGCGCGCTGGACCGGGGCGTGGACGTGCGCCAGGCCCGCATCGGCGAGGTGATGACGCGCAACCCGCGCACCATCGACGCGCAGCAGATGGCCTCGGAAGCCGCGCACCTCATGGAGCAGCACCAGATCAACGGCCTGATCGTCGTCGACGGCGACGGCCGCGCGGTGGGCGCGCTCAACATTCACGACCTGTTGCGCGCACGCGTGGTTTAACCGCCTGTCCATGCCCTACGATCCCCTCGCCCACGTCGACGCCGGCATCCGCGAGCGCGCCGCCCGCATCGGCCTGCTCTGCCTGGACGTGGACGGCACGCTGACCGACGGCCGCCTGTACTTCGACAGCGACGGCAGCGAGCTGAAGTCCTTCAGCGTGCTCGACGGCCAGGGCCTGACCCTGCTGCGCCGCTTCGGCTTCCAGGTGGCGCTGATCACCGCGCGCCACAGCGTGGTGGCGCAGAAGCGCGGCGCCGAACTCGGGCTGGAGACGCACATCGGCGTCAGGGACAAGCTGGCCTGCATGGACGAGCTGGCCGCGCGCCACGGCATCGCGCGCGAAGGCACCTGCTTCGTCGGCGACGACCTGCCCGACCTGGACTGCCTGCGCGCGGCCGGGCTGGCGGTGGCGCCGGCCAACGCCCATCCCTGGATCGCCGAGATCGTGCACTGGCGCACCCGCGCGCGCGCCGGCGAAGGCGCCGTGCGCGAGGTCTGCGACGTGCTGCTGGCCGCGCACGGGCACGTCCCGGCCATCCTGCTCGGCCGCGAAGGCCGCGACGGGCGGCAGTCGTGAACTGGCGCGGCGTGCTCGGCGCGGTGCTGCTGCTGGCCGCGGTCGTCAGCGGCTGGTCGGCGTGGCGCATGCGCGAGCGCGGCGCGCCGGCGGCCGTGGCCGCCGAGCGCTCGGACTACGTGCTGCGCGACTTCGAGCTGGTGGTGCTGGGCAAGGACGGCACCGAGTCGGTGCGGCTGCGCGCACCGGAGCTGCAGCGCCGGCGCGGGGACGAAAGCCTGGACGTGGCCTCGCCGGTGTTCCTGATCCCGGGCACGGAGACGACCTGGCGGCTGCGCGCCGACCGCGGCTGGGTCAGCGCCGACGGCGAGCTGGCGCGGCTGGAAGGCGACGTGGCCGGCGACAGCGCGCCCGGCCAGGGCCCGGCCACCACCTTCCGCACCGGGCGGCTGGAACTGCTGCCGCGGCAGGACCTGGCCCGCACCGACGACGCGGTCCGGCTCAGCCAGCCCGGTATCATCCAGAACGCCGTGGGCATGGAAGCCAACCTCAAGACGCAGCAATACCGACTCCTTTCCAAGGTCAGGACCCGCTATGAACCTTCCGCGCGCCGCTAGCCCCCGGAGTGGCTGGGCGATCGCCGCCCTTGCGCTGGCCGCGCTGCTGCCGGCGGCGCAGGCGGCCGCCAAGTCCTCCGACCGCAACCAGCCGATGGAGCTGGACGCCGACGGCTCGGACTGCAACCTCGCCGACGTCAACGGCAAGTGCGTGTTCACCGGCAACGTGGTGATCGTCCAGGGCACCCTGGACATCCGCGCCGCGCGCGCCGAGGTGCTCCGCCGCAACGGCGAGATCGAGCAGGTGATCCTGACCGGGCGGCAGGTCTCGATGAAGCAGGAGATGGACGACGGCACCACCATGAACGCGCGCGCCGACCGCATCGTCTACGAGCCGCGCCGCGAGGTGCTGACGCTGACCGGCAACTACCAGGTCGAATCCCCGCGCGGCAGCAACAGCGGCCAGCGCATGGTCTACAACATGGCCAGCGGGCAGATGCAGAGCGGCGGCGACGGCACCCGCGTGCGCACCGTGATCCAGCCGAGGAAACAGGCCGGGTCCGGGGGAGCGCCCTGATGCTGGTCGCCGAGGGCCTGCGCAAGCGCTACCGCCAGCGCGAGGTGGTGCGCGACTTCGGGCTGAGCCTGGACGCGGGCGAGGTGGTGGGCCTGCTCGGCCCCAACGGCGCCGGCAAGACCACCTGCTTCTACATGATCGTGGGCCTGGTGGCCGCCGACGCCGGGCGCATCGTGCTCGACGGCCGCGACATCACCGCCGACCCCATGTACACCCGCGCGCGGCTGGGGGTCGGCTACCTGCCGCAGGAGCCGTCGGTGTTCCGCAAGCTCAGCGTGGCCGACAACATCCGACTGGTGCTGGAGCTGCGCGAGGACCTGGACGGCGACGGCATCGAGCGCGAGTTGTCGGCGCTGCTGGACGAGCTGCAGATCGGCCACGTCGCCGACCAGCTCGGCGCCAGCCTGTCCGGCGGCGAGCGGCGCCGCTGCGAGATCGCCCGCGCGCTGGCCGCGCGGCCGCGGCTGATGCTGCTGGACGAGCCCTTCGCCGGCGTGGACCCGATCTCGGTCGGGGAGATCCAGCGCATCGTCACCCACCTGAAGAACCGCGGCATCGGGGTGCTGATCACCGACCACAACGTGCGCGAGACCTTGGGAATCTGCGACCGGGCGTATATCCTCAACGAGGGAAGCGTGCTGGCGCAGGGGGCGCCCGACGCGCTGCTGGCCGACCCGGACGTGCGCCGGGTCTACCTCGGGGATACGTTCCGACTCTAGCGCCTGGCCGGCGGCCCCGTCGTTCCACACTGGCAGGACATGAAGGCACGGCTGCAGACATCGCTGGGACAGCACCTGGTCATGACGCCGCAGTTGCGTCAGGCCATCCGCCTGTTGCAGATGTCCACGCTGGAGCTGCGCGCCGAGGTCGCCGAGGCGATCGAGACCAACCCGCTGCTGGAATGGGCCGACGAGGCCGCGCACGAGGCCGCCGACGGCGCGGAGCCGGCCCCCGGCGAGGCGCCCGCC
Source organism: Pseudoxanthomonas sp. (assembly GCA_035687185.1). Taxonomy (GTDB): domain Bacteria; phylum Pseudomonadota; class Gammaproteobacteria; order Xanthomonadales; family Xanthomonadaceae; genus Pseudoxanthomonas. The sequence goes on from DASRYN010000311.1 coordinate 12,902, forward strand.
CCGGCCGACGCCGCCGACGACGGCGACTGGGCCGAGGAGGCGCCGGCCTGGGAGCCGGCGGGCGCCTACCGCGACGACGAGCGCGAGGGCGCCGCCGAGCGTGCCGCCGAGCCGGAGAGCCTGGCCGACCACCTGCTCTGGCAGCTGCACCTGTCGCACCTGTCCGTGCGCGACCGCCGCATCGGCGCGGCGCTGATCGACGCGCTGGACGAGGACGGCTACCTGCGCGAGCCGCTGTCGGCCATCGCCGAGACCCTGCTGCCGGAGGTGGTGGCCGGGGAGGACGAGATCCTGACCGTGCTGCACCAGCTGCAGCGCTTCGACCCGGTGGGGGTGGCCGCGCGCAGCCTCGGCGAATGCCTGCGCCTGCAGCTGGAGATCCTGGACCCGGACACCCCCGGCCGTGCGCTGGCCCTGCGCATCGTCGACGGGCCGCTCGAGCGGCTGCCGCGCAGCGGCATCGACGGCATCGCCCACGAGCTGCGCTGCGCGCCGGCCGAGGTCGAGCAGGCGGTGCAGCTCCTGCGCTCGCTGGACCCGCGCCCCGGCAAGCAGCTGGGCGAGCTGGACGCGGACAGCTACGTGGTGCCCGACTGCGTGGTCTGGCGCCAGCGCGGCGTGTGGAAGGTGGCGCTGTCGCAGCAGGCGCTGCCGAAGGTGGCCATCCACCGCGGCTACGAACAGATGATCCGCCGCTGCGGCGAGCACGACGCCGGCTACCTGCGCACGCAGCTGCAGGAGGCGCGCTGGCTGCTCAAGAGCCTGGAGGCGCGCGGCGAGACCCTGCTCAGGGTGATGCGATGCCTGCTGCGCCAGCAGGCCGGCTTCCTCGAGTTCGGCGAGCAGGCGCTGCGGCCGCTCACCCTGCGCGAGATCGCCGCCGAGGTCGGCCTGCACGAGTCCACCGTCTCGCGCGCCATCGCCCGCAAGTACGTGCGCACCCCGCGCGGCACGCTGCCGCTGAAGGCCTTCTTCGCCTCGGGCATCGACACCGACGGCGGCGGCGAGGCCTCCAGCACCGCCATCCAGGCCATGATCCGCCGTCTCATCGACGGCGAGAATCCGCGCAAGCCCCTGTCTGACGCCAAGCTGGCCGAGCTGCTCAAGCAGGCCGGCATCCCGGTGGCACGGCGCACCGTGGCGAAGTATCGTGAGGCCATGAACATCTCGGCTTCGCACGAGCGGGTCCGCATCGGCTGAGGACGCGGCATCCGCACCGGCGGGGCCGCCACCGCGGCAACGACCAGGAGGTTCACGATGCGCATCGATACGTACGGCCAGCAGCTCGAGGTCACCCCGGCCCTGCGCGAGTACGTCGAGAGCAAGCTGCAGCGCCTCGACCGGCATTTCGACCAGCCCATCGAGGTGCGGGTCCAGCTGGGGCTGCGCAAGCCGTCCCACCATGCCGAGGCCAACGTCAGCGTCCCCGGGCGCACCCTGCACGCCGACGCGGACGGCGAGAACATGTACGCGGCCATCGACCTGCTGGCCGACAAGCTGGATCGCCTGATCCTCAAGCACAAGGAAAAGCAGCACCAGCACCACCCCCGGGCCGTGCCCGACGCCCTGTAGCGACGCCCGCGCCCCCGGCGGCGCCCACGCGCCGCCGGTTTCGGCGACAATCCCGCGACCCCACCACCGAGGCCGGGCCGCATGAGGAACGCCAGCATCACCGCGCGCGAACTGTTCGAGCAGCAGCAGGAGAAGCTCGGCCTGCGCTGGGTGGCGGGCCAGAAGGGCGAGAACCGCGAGATCGAATCCGGCGACACCAACGCGCGCCGCCCCTCGCTGGCCGGGTACCTCAACGCGGTGTACCCGAACAAGGTGCAGATCCTGGGCAGCGAGGAGCTGGCCTGGCTGGACTCGCTGGACCCGCGCCAGCGCTGGGAGACCATCGAGAAGATCGTGCAGTTCCGGCCGCTGGCGCTGGTGATCAGCAAGAACCAGTCCTGCCCGGAGGACCTGCGCACCGCCGCCGAGGAGAGCGACACCCCGCTGTGGGTCTCGCCCAAGCGCGGCCACGAGCTGCTCAACCACCTGTCCTACCATCTGGCCCGCACGCTGGCCCCGCGCGTGACCCTGCACGGGGTGTTCATGGAGATCTACTCCATCGGCGTGCTGATCACCGGCGAGGCCGGCTCGGGCAAGAGCGAGCTGGCGCTGGAGCTGCTCAGCCGCGGCCACCGCCTGGTCGCCGACGACGCCCCGGAGTTCACCCAGATCGCCCCCGACGTGCTCGACGGCACCTGCCCCGAGCTGCTGCAGGACCTGCTGGAGGTGCGCGGCCTGGGCGTGCTGAACGTGCGCGAGATGTTCGGCGACACGGCGGTCAAGAAGAACAAGTATCTCCGGCTCATCGTCCACCTGACCCGGCCGATGACCGAACCCAACCCGCACGGCTACGAGCGCCTGACCGGCGACTCGGGCACGCGCCACGTCCTCGACCTCGACGTGCCGCTGATCACCCTGCCGGTGATGCCCGGCCGCAACCTCGCGGTGCTGACCGAGGCCGCCACGCGGCTGCACATCCTGCGCACCAAGGGCATCGACCCGGCGGCGATGTTCATCGCCCGGCACAGCAACCTGCTGGAGCGGCGCGGCGGATGAGCGCGGCCCACGTCCTGGTCATCGTCAGCGGGCTGTCCGGCTCGGGCAAGTCCGTGGCGCTGAAGACCTTCGAGGACCTGGACTACTACTGCGTGGACAACCTGCCGGTGGAGTTGCTGCCGGCGTTCGTGCGCAGCCTGGTCCGCGACGACGGCCTGCCCGAGCGCCTGGCCGTGGGCATCGACGTGCGCAGCCGCCACAGCGACCTGTCGCGCCTGGCCGAGTGGCGCGAGGCGGTGCGCGCCCTGGGCGTGGACGCCAAGCTGCTGTTCTTCGAGGCCGAGGACGAGGTGCTGCTGCGCCGCTACGCCGACACCCGCCGGCGCCACCCGCTGAGCCGGCTGGGGCTGTCGCTGCCGCAGGCCATCGCCAGCGAGCGCGAGCTCACCCGCCCGCTGCGGGCCGAGGCCGACGCGATCATCGACACCAGCACGCTCAACGTCCACCAGCTGCGGCGCCAGGTCACCACCGGGTTCGCCCTGGGCCACGGGCCGGGGCTGTCGCTGCTGTTCGAGTCCTTCGCCTACCGGCGCGGGGTGCCGGCCGAGGCCGACTTCGTGTTCGACGCCCGGGTCCTGCCCAATCCGCACTGGGAACCGGACCTGCGCCCGCTGACCGGGCGCGACGCCCGGGTGCGCGAGTACCTGGACGCGCAGGCCGAGGTCGAGGCCTACGCCACCCAGGTGGCCGGCTTCCTCGACGCCTGGCTGCCGCGCCTGCGCGGCGAGACCCGCGCCTACGTCACCGTGGCCTTCGGCTGTACCGGCGGCAAGCACCGCTCGGTCTACCTGGCCGAGCGCCTGGCCGCCCATTTCCGCGCCCAGGGCTGGGACGAGGTGGCCATCTACCACCGCGAGCAGGACTGACCCGCGGGACAGCCCGTCCGGGCCGGCCGCCGGAAAACCGGCGCGAAAAAAGCCGCCGCATGCACTGACGGCGGTCATAGCGCTCTGTTAACTTTCGGTCATGGCCTGTGGCATCCTCCTGATCACACATCCTGGCGTCGGCACTGCGGTCCTGGCCGTGGCCACCGCCCTGCTGCGCAACCTGCCGCTGCGGGCGGAAGCCTTCGAGGTGCCGTTCGACGCCGACCTGGAACAGCTGCTGCCGGCGGCCTCGGCCGCCCTGCGCCGCGTGGACGGGGGCGACGGGGTGCTGGTGCTGACCGACCTGTACGGCGCCAGCCCGAGCAACCTGGCGGCGAAGGTGGCGCGGCTGGGCACGCGGGTCCGGCGCGTCTCCGCGCTGAGCCTGCCCATGCTGCTGCGGGTCATGAACTACCCGGAACAGGGACTGGACGAACTGCCCGCCACCGCGGCCGCGGGCACGCGCAATGGAGCGATCATCGACGATGCTTGAACGTGAACTCACCGTTTCCAACCGCCTGGGCCTGCACGCCCGGGCCACCGCCAAGCTGGTGCAGGAACTGGCGCCCTTCCGCTGCGCCGTCACGCTGGCGGCCAAGGGGCGGGAGGTCAACGCCAAGAGCATCATGGGCGTGATGCTGCTGGCCGCCGCGCAGGGCACCCCGGTGACCGTGCGCACCGACGGCGAGGACGAGGCCGCGGCGATGGACGCCGTCGTGTCGCTCTTCGAGCGGCGCTTCGACGAGGACGCCTGAGCGTGCGCGCGCCGGCCCGCCGCAGCCCGCCGCGCCGGCGCCCGCTGACGGAACGCCGCCGATGAGGCAGGTCTTCGCCGGCCACGGCGCATCGCGCGGGCTGGCGCTGGGCCGCGCGCGCGTGCGCCTGCCGCACGCGCTGGAGGTCGGCGAGCAGCACGTGCCGGCCGCGCAGGTCGAGGCCGAGGTCGCGCGCCTGCAGGACGCGCTGGAGGCGGCGCGCGGCGAGATGCGGGTGCTGCGCGACAAGCTGCACGGCGCGCTGTCGAAGGATGCGCTGGAGTTCATCGACCTGCACGCCCTGCTGCTCGACGACCCCGAGCTGGTGCAGGCGCTGGACGGCCTGATCCGGCAGGAACGCTACTCCGCCGGCTACGCCCTGCGCGTGCAGCGCGACCGCCTGGCCGCGGTGTTCGAGCGCATGGACGACCCGTACCTCAAGAGCCGGCTCGACGACCTGGACCACATCATCGGCCGCATCCACGCCCACCTGCACCGCCACGACCCGGTGCCGCGCGGCACCGCCGGCGAGGTGCTGGTGTGCGACAACGTCGCCCCGTCGGAGCTGGCGCAGCTGCAGGCGCAGGGCGTGGTGGCCATCGTCTCGGCCGCCGGCAGCGTGCTATCGCACAGCGCCATCCTCGCCCGCAGCCTGCACCTGCCGCTGGTGGTCGGGGTGGACGGGGCGCTGCAGCGGGTCAACGACGGCGACGTGGTCATGGTCGACGGCGAGAGCGGCCGGGTCGTGCTCGACCCCGACGCCGACGACCTGCACGGCTACCGCGTGCGCGAGCAGCAGGAGGCGCGCGAGCGCCGCGACCTGGAGCGCCTGCGCAGCAAGCCCACCCGCACCCGCGACGGCGTCGATATCGCCCTGCTGGCCAACGCCGAATCGCCGGAGGACCTGGCCCGCGCGCACGCGCTGGGCGCGGCGGGCGTGGGCCTGTACCGCACCGAGTTCCTGTTCCTGCAGCGGGAAGCGCTGCCGGACGAGGACGAGCAGTTCCGCGTCTACCGCGACGCCGTGCTCGGCATGAGCGGGCGCCCGGTGACCTTCCGCACCCTGGACCTGGGCGCGGACAAGGCCGACCGCACCGGCCTGAGCCTGGGCAACGAGGCCAACCCGGCGCTGGGCGTGCGCGGCCTGCGCCTGTCGCTGCTGCACGACGCGGTGTTCGACACCCAGCTCCGCGCCATCGCGCGCGCGGCGGCCTACGGCCCGGTGCGCGTGCTGGTGCCCATGGTCAGCTGCCGCGAGGAGGTGCTGATCGTGCGTCGCCGGCTGCGCCGCGCCGTGGCCGCCGTGCGCCGCCGCGGCGTGGCGGTGGACCCGCCCCCGCTGGGCGCGATGATCGAGGTGCCGGCCGCGGCCATCGGCGCCCACGGCCTGGCCGACGCGGTGGACTTCTTCTCCATCGGCACCAACGACCTGGTGCAGTACCTGCTGGCGGTGGACCGCAACAACGACGCGCTCAGCGACCTGTACTCGCCGCTGCATCCCGGCGTGCTCCGCCTGCTGGCGCACGTGATCGGCGCCGGCGTCCGCCACGGCAAGCCGGTGGCGGTGTGCGGCGAGATGGCCGGCGACCCGTGGCTGGCGCCGCTGCTGCTGGCGCTGGGACTGCGCGAGTTCAGCCTGCACCCGGGCAAGCTGCTGGAGCTGCGGCGCGCCATCCGCGACTGCGACCTGGCCCGGCTGGAGGCGCGCGCCGAGCGCCTGCTGCTGGCCCGCGACCGCCGCGGCATCGAGCGCTGGCTGGCGCAGGCACGCGCCGGCTGACCGCTTCGCAGCGGGCGCGTCTGCTGCCAGAATGCGCCACGCTTTCCCGGAGGACCGCCCGATGGACCTGATCGCCGCCGGCGTCGAACGGCGCCTGGACGAACTGCACGCGGCCTTCGCCACGGCCCGCCCGTTCCGCCACTGCGTCATCGACGGGTTCCTGGCGCCGGAGTTCGCGCAGCGGCTGCTGGACGAGTTCCCCGCCTTCGAGCGCGGCAACCATCTCAACGAGGAAGGCCGCCCCGGCGGCAAGTCCACGCTGGAAGCGATCCGCGCGCTGGGCGATTCCTACCGCGCGCTCGACGACCTGGTGCAGTCGCCGGCGTTCCTGGCGATGGTCGGCCGCATCACCGGCATCCCGCGGCTGCTGTACGACCCGATGTACTTCGGCGGCGGCACCCACGAGAACCGGGACGGCCAGGAACTGGACGTCCACATCGACTTCAACTACCACCCGCAGACCCGCTGGCACCGCCGCCTCAACCTGATCGTGTACCTCAACCACGACTGGGACCCGGACTGGGGCGGCGCGCTGGAGCTGCACCGCGACCCGTACGACCCCGGCCGCGACGAGGTCGTCGAGGTCGCGCCGCTGTTCAACCGCTGCGTGATCTTCGAGACCACCGAGCACAGCTGGCACGGCTTCCGCCGCATCCGGCTGCCGCCCGACCGCGCCGGCAGCAGCCGCAAGTCGGTCGCGTTCTACTTCTACACCGAGGCGCGCCCGCAGGACGAGACCGCGCCCACCCACTCCACGGTGTACGTCGACCGCGGCATGCCCGAGCACCTGGCGCCCGGCCACGTCCTCACCGAGGCCGACTGCGAGGAACTGCGCACGCTGTTCGCGCGGCAGGCGGGGCACACCCGCC
>DASRYN010000312.1:0-2747 GCA_035687185.1 Pseudoxanthomonas sp.
CGGCACGCCAAAGGAAACGGGGCGGCCCGCAGGACCGCCCCGCCATGAACCCGCCGCGCCGGCTTACTTGGCCAGTTCGGTCATGGTCGAGTTGACCCAGCCCTTGTTGCCCAGCTCGTCCTCGACTTCCCACATCAGGCCGTCCTTGTTGCCGGTCGGGTACAGCAGCATGCCCGGGTCCAGCGAGCGCACGGCCTGGCCGGTGCCCTTGGCGTTGGCCAGCAGCCGGGCCGGCTTGGTCACGCGCAGCGCCTGGGTGGCGCTGGCGGCCGAGGCGCTGTCCGGCAGGCCGCCGAGCTGGGCGACGATGTCGGTATAGGCCTGCAGGTAGGCCAGGGTGATCACCTGGCCGATCTCGGTGTTGGCGTAGCCGCCCGCGCCCGCGGCGCCGAAGCCGCCGCCGCTGAACAGGCCGCCGCCGGCGCCCCAGCCCAGGTCGGTCTTCTTGGCGCTGCCCTCGGCCATGGCCACCTGCTCGGAGGAGCGCACGTCGGTGACGGTCAGGACCACGTCGGCGGTCTTCTTCTTGAAGTTCAGGCCGCCGATCAGCGCGCCGGCGTTGCCGCCGACCAGGCCGCCGATCAGGCCGCCGATCGCGTTGCCGCCGGCGTTGCTGTTGGCCGAGACCAGGTCCGGCACCATCACGTAGTCGGCCGCCTTGATCTGGCCCTTGCCGATGTTGGAGCCGCCGCGCAGCTCGCCCTCGGCGGCCAGGCTGCGCTCGTACTGCGCCGCGGCCATGCCCGCGCCGCGGTCGACCAGGGTGAAGCAGCGCGACTTGTTGACGAAGACCTTGATCAGCCGGGACGGCGCCGGCAGCTGCTGGCCGGTCCACCAGTTGGTGCCGTCCTCCGGCTCGATCACCGAAAGCGTGCCCAGCGGCTTGGCGCACACCGGGATCTCGGCCGTCTTGGCCTTGCGCTGTTCCTGCGCGCTTTCCGCCAGGGCCGGCACGGCCAGCAGCAGCGACACCACCCCGGCGGCCAGTGCGGCCGCTCCCGAATTCCCTTTACGCATGTTCGATCCCCGAATTGGATGTGGCGGGCCGGGCGGCCCGTGCCGGGCGGGCATGGGCCCTTCACGGCGGTTTCGCAATGATAAACCCGCTGTTAACGGCGCGGGCAATACCCCCGGAAACGGCGACAGCCGGCACGGGGCCGGCTGTCGCGACGGGGAGCGGCCGCTTGCCGCCGGGTCAGACCGATTCCCACCACATCCAGAACGCGTCCCACAGGCGCTTGAAGAAGCCGCCCTCTTCCACCGCCGAAACCGCCACCAGCGGCGCCTGCGCCACCACCTTGCCGTCCAGGGACACCTTCACCGTGCCGATCTCCTGCCCGGCGGCGATCGGCGCGACCAGCGACCTGGGCACTTCCATCGCCGGCTTGAGCTCGGCGTAGCGGCCGCGGGGCACGCTGACCAGCAGCGGACCGGTCACGCCCAGCTGCACCTGGTCGGCCTTGCCCTTCCACACCTTCAGCTGCGCCACCGGCTTGCCCGGCTCGTACAGGCGGTGGGTCTCGAAGAAGCGGAAGCCCCAGTTGAGCAGCGCCATGCTGTCGTCGGCGCGCTGGCGCTCGGAGGTGGAACCCATGACCACCGCGATCAGGCGCTGGTCGCCGCGCTGTGCGGAGCTCATCAGGCAGTAGCCGGCCTTGGAGTGGTGCCCGGTCTTGATGCCGTCCACGCCGGGGTCGCGCCACAGCAGCAGGTTGCGGTTCGGCTGGGTGATGCCGTTGACCGTGAATTCCTTGATCTTGTTGTAGGCGTAGGCCTCGGGATAGTCCCGGATGAAGGCCCGGCCCAGCAGCGCCAGGTCGCGCGCGGTGCTGTAGTGCTCCGGCGCCGACAGCCCGTGCGCGTTGACGAAGTGGCTGTTCTTCATCCCGATCCGGGCCGCGTAGCTGTTCATCAGCTGGGCGAAGGCCTCCTGGGTGCCGGCCACGTGTTCGGCCAGGGCGATGGCCGCGTCGTTGCCCGACTGCACCGCCATGCCGATCTCCATGTCGCGCAGCGGCGCGCGCTGGTTGACCGGGAAGCCGCTGAAGCTGCCGTCGGTGCGCGCGCCGCCCTCGCGCCAGGCGCGCTCGCTCATCAGCACCTGGTCGTCCGGCTTGACCCGGCCGGCGGCGACTTCCGCGGCGATCACGTAGGAGGTCATCACCTTGGTGATGCTGGCCGGCTCCACGCGCGCGTCCACGTTCTCGCCGGCGAGGATCTGGCCGCTGGCGTAGTCCATCACCAGCCAGGCCGAGGCCACGGCCGGCTTGGGCGCGGAGGGCACCTGCACCGGCGCGGCGGGTGCGGCGGCCGGAGCGGGCTGCGGGGACGGCGCGGGCGCCTGGGCGAACGCCAGGCCGAAGGCGAACGTGGCCAGGGCGGCGGCGGCAAGACGGAACTTCATGCGGTGGGGAACTCCTGCGGGCCCGGCGCGGGCCGGGCGGGCGAACGGGAAAGCGGAAACGGAGGCAAGGCGGGATTGTATCGGGCGGAACGGCACCGGCCGCGCTATTCGCGCACCGGCTGCGGCACGCCGAATCCGAGACCGGCGATGCGCGCGGCAAGTTCCGTGGCCTCGGCTCCGGCGGCGGGCACCCGCAGGCGCCAGAAGGTGCGCCCGCCGGCATCCACGCCGTCCAGGCGGGCGCCGGCGATGCCGGCCGCCAGCAGCCGGTCCAGCGCGCGGCGCGCGTTGTCCTGGCTGGAGAAGCTGGCCACCTGCAGCAGCAAGGCCGCCGTGCCGAGCG
>DASRYN010000313.1:0-13919 GCA_035687185.1 Pseudoxanthomonas sp.
TGCGGGTCGTCGGGGTCGGCACCCGCCTCCCAGCGCAGCAGCCAGTCCCGGCGCCAGGCCTGGTATTTCTCGAACACGCCGGCCAGCTCGCCGGCCAGGGTCCACGCCTTGACCGGATCGCCGTCGGCCAGGTAGCCCGCCACCGGCGCCAGTGCGGGGCGCGCCAGCAGCCGGCCGTCGGCCAGGGCCGCGTACAGGCGCCAGTGTAGGGCGGCCGCGTCGAGGTCGGCGCCTTCGTCGGGCAGGTTGGCGGCCAGGGCGCGGGCGACGAACTCGCCGGGGGTCAGGAATTCCAGGTTGGCCGCCACGCCGTGACGCGCGGCCAGCGTGGCCTGCAGCCAGCGGCGCATGGCCACCTGCGGGATCAGCACCGTGTCCGGCGCCAGCAGCGGCTGCCCCGGGGCCGGCGACCGCAGCGCCTCGGCCAGCAGCCCGGCCAGCACCTCCAGCGAATTGGAGTGGTAGAGGCGGAAGTCCGGCGCGGCGTCGGTCATGGCCGCATTGTGCCGGAGCCGGTCGCGGCGGCTGAGACGCGGCCGGGCGCGGGTCGTGCGCGGCTGCATGCGCCGCGTGGGGTTTCCCGGCCCGGCTCCGCAGGCCGCGGCGGGTTCGTTCCCGGGCGGCGGCGATGCGGGCGTCCCGCGCACGGCGGCCGCACTCGTCCGCCGCGCTGCGGACGCGCCCGCCGGAATGCGGCGACGCACGGCGCGGCGTGGTCCACAGCGGCCCGCGTGCGGGACAATTCCTGTACTTGCCGGTTCAATGGATGGGTTAAGATTCAGTATCCGCGACGCATGATGCGCCGCTTGCCTCCGCCGTCACCGGAAGACTCCCACGCCCGCATGTCCGCACCGTCCGCCACCGCCGTCGAACTGCGCGGGGTCCGCCTGGACCGCGGCGGGCGCACGATCCTGCGCGACGTCGACCTGTCGGTGCCGGCGGGCAGCATCACCGCGGTGCTGGGCCCCTCGGGGACCGGCAAGTCGACGCTGCTGGCGGCGCTGACCGGCGAGCTGCCGCCGGCCGCCGGCGAGGTGCGGGTGTTCGGCCAGCCCGTGCCGCGCGGCGCGCGCGCGCTGCTGGAGATGCGCAAGGGCATCGGCGTGCTGTTGCAGGGCAACGGCCTGCTGACCGACCTGAGCGTGGCCGAGAACGTGGCCCTGCCGCTGCGCGCGCACACGCGCCTGCCCGAGCCGGTGCTGCAGCGGCTGGTGGCGATGAAGCTCAACGCAGTGGGCCTGCGCGACGCCGCCGGCCTCTACCCGCGCGAGCTCTCCGGCGGCATGGCCCGGCGCGTGGCGCTGGCGCGCGCGCTGGCGCTGGACCCGCCGCTGATGCTGTACGACGAGCCGCTCACCGGCCTGGACCCGATCGCCTCGGGCGTGATCATGAGCCTGATCCGGCGGCTCTCGCGCAGCCTGGGCCTGACCAGCATCATCGTCAGCCACCATGTGCGCGAGACCCTGCCCATCGCCGACCAGGCGGTGGTGGTGGCCAACGGCGGCATCGTGTTCGACGGCGCGCCGGCCGCGCTGGAGGCCAGCGCCGACCCGCTGCTGCGCCAGTTCCTGCACGGCGAGCCGGACGGGCCGATCCCGTTCGAGAGCGCCCGCGCCGCGGAGGTGGCCTGATGCCCGCCGTCGCCGCGCTGCAATCGCTGGGCCGCGCCGGCCTGTTCTCGCTGTCGGTGCTGCGCGCCTCGGCGCCCACCCGCGACTTCCTCGCTGAGCTGGTGCGCGAGATCTACAAGATCGGCGGCCGCTCGCTGCCGATCATCGCCGTGGGCGGGGCCTTCGTGGGCCTGGTGCTGACCCTCCAGGGCTACCGCACCCTGACCACGTTCGGCGCCAGCGACGCGCTGTCCACGCTGCTGGGCCTGTCGCTGTACCGCGAGCTGGGCCCGGTGCTGACCGCGCTGCTGTTCATCGGCCGCGCCGGCAGCTCCATCGCCGCCGAGCTGGGGCTGATGCGCGCCACCGACCAGATCAAGGCGCTGGAGCTGATGGCCATCGACCCGGTGGCCAAGGCGGTGGCGCCGCGCTTCTGGGCGGCGGTGCTGACCGTGCCGCTGCTCACCGGCTTCTTCTGCTCGCTGGCCATCAGCGCCAGCTGGTTCGAGGCGGTGAAGGTGCTGGGCCTGGACAACGGCACGTTCTGGTCGGCGCTGCAGGGCAGCGTGGACTTCTGGGACGACTTCGGCGTGGCGCTGCTGAAGTCGGCCGTGTTCGGCGGCACCTGCGCGCTGGTGGCGGCCTACGTGGGCTACCACGCCGAGCCGACCATCGAGGGCACCTCGGTGGCCACCACCCGCGCCGTGGTCAACGCCTCGCTGCTGGTGCTGATGCTCAACTTCGTGATGTCCGCGCTGCTGTTCCGCTGAGGCGTTCCCGCGCCGGCCCGCGCCTCCACCGGCGGGCCGGCGAAGAAGCCGGGCACGGCCCGGATGCGTTGATCCCCCGTTCAAACCGGTTCCGATAGGTATCCCCCAATGGCTATCCGTGGTCCCAGGCTCGAATTCGCCGTCGGCGCCTTCCTCGTGCTGGCGCTGGCCTCGCTGCTGGTGCTGGCCTTCGCCTCCACCAACCGCCAGTTCGGTCTCGGTGGCGGCAGCTACCCGCTGACCGCGCGCTTCTCCAACCTCGGCCAGCTGCGGCTGCAGGCGCCGGTGAAGATCGGCGGCGTGGTCGTGGGCCGCGTGGAGAAGGTGGAACTGGACCCGGTGAAGTTCGACTCCATCGTCACCCTGGCCATCGACGAGCGCTACCGCGAACTGCCCGCCGACACCTCGGCCGGCATCTTCACCAGCGGCCTGCTCGGCGAGAGCTACATCGGCCTGCAGCCGGGCGGCGACCCCGAGCCGCTGCGCCCGGGCGACGAGATCGCCTACACCCAGCCGGCCATCGACCTGATCCAGCTGGTCGGCAAGTACATGTTCGGCGGCGGTTCCGGCGCAGGCGCCGCGACCGGCGCCGGCCCCGGCGCGCAGGCGCCGCCTTCCCCCGAGGCTCCCACGGAAGCACCGCTGCCATGAAACCCCTGATCCTCTCCCTCGCCCTGGCGCTGCCGCTGCTGGCGGCCGCCCCCGCCCACCTCCACGCCCAGCAGGCCGCCGCGCCTGCCGCCACCCCGGGCAAGCAGGTGGTGGACAACGGCACCCGCATCCTGGCCACGCTGCAGCAGCGCCGCGCCGAGTTCCAGAAGAACCCGGCGGCGCTGAAGGCGTTCATCGACGGCGAGCTGCGCGCCAGCTTCGACCGCGAGTACGCCGCGCGCCTGGTCCTGGGCCCGCACGGCCGCAACGCGAGCGAGGCCGACATCCGCCTGTTCGCCGACGCCATGACCGACAACCTGATGCAGCGCTACGGCTCGGCCCTGCTCGGGTTCGAAGGCCGGCCGCGCATCCGCCTGAAGTCGGAGACGCCGCTGCCGGGCAACCGCGGCGTGAAGGTCTCCACCGAGCTGCTGCGCGAAGGCGGCGACCCGGTGCCGGTCGACTACCTGGTGCGCAACAACGGCGGCTGGAAGATCTTCGACGTGATGGTCGAGGGCGTGTCCTACGTGCAGACCTTCCGCGCCCAGTTCGACGCGCCGCTGCGGCAGAAGTCCATCGCCCAGGTGGCCGCCGAGCTGCGCAGCGGCACGATCAAGCCCGATGCCAGCGCGCCCTGAACCCGCCGCGCGGGCCAGCCGCGACGGCGCCGTGCTGCGCCTGGACGGCCGCCTGGACCGCGCCGCCGCCACCGCGCTGTGGCCGGCGGCGCTGCCGTTGCTGGACGGCGCGCATGCGCTGGAGCTGACCGGCGTGCAGGCGCTGGACAGCGCCGGCCTGGCGCTGCTGGCCGAACTGGCCGCGCGCCTGCGCCGCAACGGCGCGGTCGCCGTGACCGGCGCGCCGCCGGGCCTGGCCGAACTGTGCGCGGCCTACCGCCTCGATCCGGACCTGGACTACGCCGGAGCCACCCCATGAACCGCATCGTCACCGGCGGCCTGCTGCCGCTGCTGCTGCTGGCCGGCTGCGCCAGCGCTCCGCGCCAGCCCGCGGCACCGGTCGCGCCGGTGGCGCCGGCCGCGGAAGCGGCGCCCGCCACCCACCCGCTGCCGGCCCCGGCGCCGGCCGACGCCACCGCCCCGGTGGTTGCCGGCGAGGCCGCACCCGCGCCCGACGCTTCCGGCACGTCCACCGTCGCTCCGGCAGCGGAGGCCACGGCCGCCCCCACCGAGGCGGAGGACGACTTCGCCGCACTCTACGGCACGCCCGAGGCGCCGGCCGCCGGCGGCGACGGCCCGGCGCCGCGCGCCTACGATCCGTGGGAGCCGATGAACCGCCGCGTGCACGCCTTCAACGAGGCGGTGGACCATGCGATCGCGCGGCCGCTGGCGCGCGCCTACGTGGCCGTGGTGCCGCACCCGGTGCGGCTCGGGGTCACCAACTTCTTCGACAACCTCGGCTCGCCGCTGACCATGGTCAACCAACTGCTGCAGGGCCGGCCGCGCGACGCGGTGCAGACCCTGGGCCGCTTCGTGGTCAACTCCACCCTCGGCATCGGCGGCATCTTCGACCCGGCCAGCGACCTGAAGATGAAGCGCCGCGCCGAGGACTTCGGGCAGACCCTGGGCGTATGGGGCTGGCGCAACTCGCGCTACGTCGAGCTGCCCTTCTTCGGCCCGCGCACCCTGCGCGACGTGGTCGGCCTGGCCGGCGACATGCCGCTTTCGCCGACGCGCCAGGTCGAGGAGGACAAGGTGCGCATCGCGCTGCAGGGCCTGCAGCTGGTCGACACCCGGGTGCAACTGCTGTCGCTGGACGCGCTGCGCGAGGCCGCGCCGGACGAATACGCGATGACCCGCGACGCCTGGCTGCAGCGCCGCAACTACCAGATCGGCGCCGGCCGCGAGCGCCAGGCCGACGGCGAACTGCCGGATTACCTCCGCGAGGAGGAGCGCGACCCGACGGTGCCGGCCGACGCCATGCCGCTGCCGGGCGGCTGAGGCGGCCTCACTCGTCCTCGGCGACGCCATCCCCGCCGGGGCCGGCGTCCGCCTCGTCCTCGTCGCCCAGCAGCGCCCGGGTCCCGGCCGGCGCCAGCGTCTGCACCCCGCGCAGGCGGCGCTCGATGGTGCGGGTCTTGCGGCTGGCCTCGCCCAGGCTGCGGCCGACCGTGCTGATCTGCTTCTCGGCCTTCTCGAGGATGCCGGCGAACTTGCCGAACTCGCTCTTCACCGCGCCCAGCAGCCCCCAGACCTCGCTGGAACGCTTCTCGATGGCCAGGGTGCGGAAGCCCATCTGCAGGCTGTTGAGCAGGGCGGTGACGGTGGTCGGCCCGGCCACCACGATGCGGTGCTCGCGCTGCAGCACGTCCACCAGCCCCGGGCGGCGCAGGGTCTCGGCGTACAGCCCCTCGGTGGGCAGGAACATCACCGCGAAATCGGTGGTGTGCGGCGGGGCGATGTACTTGTCGCTGATCGAGCGGGCCTGGATGCGGATGGCGCGCTCCAGCTGCGCGCCCAGCGCGCGCACCTGTTCCGGGTCGCCCTGCTCCTGGGCGTCGACCAGCCGCTCGTAGTCCTCGCGCGGGAACTTGGAGTCGATCGGCAGCCACACCGGGGCGTCGTCCTGGCCGCGGCCGGGCAGGCGCACGGCGAAGTCCACCGCCTCGCCCGACTCCGGTCGCACGCGCACGCCGCGCGCGTACTGCTCGCGGGTGAGGGTCTGCTCGAGGATGTTCTCCAGCTGCACCTCGCCCCAGCCGCCGCGGTTCTTGACGTTGGTCAGCACGCGGCGCAGGTCGCCCACGCCGGTGGCCAGCTGCTGCATCTCGCCCAGGCCGCGCTGCACCTGTTCCAGGCGCTCGGACACCAGGCGGAAGGACGCGTCCAGGCGGGTGTTGAGCGTGCTCTGCAGCTTCTCGTCCACGGTCACGCGCATCTGCTCCAGCTTCTGCGCGTTGTCGGCCTGCAGCTCCTTCAGCCGGCCTTCCAGCGTGGCGCGCATCTCGCCGATGCGCTGCTCGTTGCGCTGGGTCAGCTCCGCCAGGCGCTGGCCCAGGTTGTCGAAGAAGCGTTGCTGCGCCTCGGCCGCCTCGGTGCGGGCGACGCGCGCGTCCTCGGTCAGCGTCTCGCGCAGCGCGTCCAGGCGCTGGCCCAGGTCGGCGGAGAAACGCTGCTGCGCCTCGGCCGCCTCGCTGCGCCCGCGGCGCGCGTCCTCGGTCAGGGCCTCGCGCAGGGCGTCCAGGCGCTGGTCGGTGCGCACCGTCAGGTCGGTGAGGTGGCGGCCGAAGCCTTCGATGCGCGTCTCCTGCAGGCGCGAGAGGCTGTCCAGCTGCTCGCGCAGTTCGCTGCGGCCTTCGCGCTGCTCCTCGCGCAGCGCTTCCTCGAGTTCGGCGCGCAGCCGCGCCAGGGCGGCGTCGGGGCGGCGCAGCAGCAGCGCGCCGAGCATGGCCACGATGACGACCAGCAGCAGGACCGCCGCCAGCAGCAGGAGCGTATTGGTTTCCATGCCGGCAGTGTAAGCCGCGCCGGTCTCAGCGCATGCGTCCCGCCGGGGGCGGGCGGCCACCGGTCGGGTGCGCGGGCAGGGCCCGCGCGGCCCGCCTCAGTCCAGCACGCGGCAGAACACCGCCTTCAGGTAGCGCGACTCGGGCACGCTGGCCAGGAACGGGTGGTCGGCGCCGGCGCCGGCGACCTTGAGCACCTGCACCGTGCGCCCGGCGTAGAACGCGGCCCGGCGCAGCATGTCCAGGAACTGCTCCTCCGACACCAGCCCGGTGCAGGAGAACGTGGCGAACAACCCGCCGGGCGCGACCACGCCCAGGGCCAGCTTGTTCATGTCCAGGTACTTCTTCAGCGCGGGGATGACCTGGTCGCGGTCGCGGGTCATCTTGGCCGGGTCCAGCACCACGGCGTCGTAGCGCTCGCCGCGCGCGGCCGCCTCGCGCAGCCAGGGGAAGATGTCGGCCTGGACGAACTTCGGGCGCACGTCGTTGAGCCGGGCGTTGCCCTTGGCGATGGCGATCACGTCCGCGTCGATGTCGATGCCGGTGACCTCGGCCGCGCCGCGCGCGGCGGCGTACACCGCGAAGCCGCCGGTGTTGCAGCACAGGTCCAGCACGCGCTTGCCGGCCACCTGCTGCGACAGCCACTGCCGGTTCTCGCGCTGGTCGGCGAAGAAGCCGGTCTTGTGCGCGCCGGCCGGGTCGGCGCGGAAGCGGATGCCATGCTCGGTGATCACCGCCGGCTCCGGTGCCCCGCCCTCGCTGTACACCGGGCGGTAGTCGAAGCTCTCCTGCTTCTGCACGTGCTCCTCGGCGAAGCTGTAGATGCGCGCGCCGGGGAAGTGGCCGCGCAGCGCGGCGTAGATCCACTCGCGGTGCCGCCACATGCCCGCGCTGAAGAACTCCACCACCAGCAGGTCCGCGTAGCGGTCCACCACCAGCCCGGACAGGCCGTCGCCCTCGGCGTGCACCACGCGCCAGGCGTCGGAGACCCGGTCCAGCCCCAGCACCTGCCGGCGCAGGTCCACGGCCTGGCCGATGCGGCGCGCGAACCATTCCGCGTCCACCGCCACCGCGGGGTCGGTCTCCAGGATGCGCACGGCGATGCGCGAATGGCCGTTGTAGAAGCCGCGGCCGATCCACTGCCCGTCCACGTCGACCACGTCGACGATCTCGCCGGGCCGCGGCCTCTGCGCCGGCTTCTCGACCAGTTTCTGGAAGATCCAGGGATGGCTGGAACGCCAGGCGTTCTTCAGCCGCACGGTGGGCAGGGGGGACGTCATGCGCACATTGTAGGCCGGATCGGCGTGCAGCCCGGTGGAGAGGCCCCGGCCGTACCGAGGGGAATGGCGCCGCGCCGCCGCGCCCGTGCCCACCGGCGGCCAAAACACGCGACAATGCGGGGGTTTCGCCGCCGGCCCGCCGGCGCGTCTTCTCCGTCGCCACGCAAGAGAGCCCCCGCAGACATGTCGAACACGCCCAAGATCATCTACACGCTCACCGACGAAGCCCCGTACCTGGCGACGCAGTCGCTGCTGCCGGTCGTGCAGGCCTTCGCCGCCACCGCCGGCATCGCGGTGGAGACCCGCGACATCTCGCTGGCCGGGCGCATCCTGGCCCAGTTCCCGGACCTGCTGGGCGAGAAGAAGGTGGGCGATGACCTGGCCGAGCTGGGCGAGCTGGCGACGCGCCCGGAGGCCAACATCATCAAGCTGCCCAACATCAGCGCCTCGGTGCCGCAGCTGAAGGCGGCGATCAAGGAGCTGCAGGCGCACGGCTACCCGCTGCCGGACTACCCGGACGAGCCGAAGGACGAGCGCGAGAAGGACATCAAGGCGCGCTACGACCGGGTCAAGGGCAGCGCGGTCAACCCGGTGCTGCGCGAGGGCAACTCCGACCGCCGCGCGCCGGCCTCGGTGAAGAACTACGCGCGCAAGCACCCGCACCGGATGGGCGCGTGGAGCGCGGACTCCCGCTCGCACGTGGCGCACATGGACGCCGGCGACTTCTACGGCAGCGAGAAGTCGGCCACGGTGGCGCAGGCCGGCAGCCTTAGGATCGAGCTGGCGCAGGACGACGGCCGCACGGTGGTGCTCAAGGAGAGGACCACGGTCCAGGCCGGCGAGATCGTCGACGCGGCGGTGATGAGCCGCAAGGCGCTGGCCGCGTTCGTGGCCGCGCAGATCGAGGACGCGCGCGCGCAGGGCGTGCTGTTCTCGCTGCACCTGAAGGCGACGATGATGAAGGTCTCCGACCCGATCATGTTCGGCGTGGTGGTCTCGGAGTTCTACAAGGAGGCGCTGCGGAAGCACGCCGAGGCGCTGAAGTCGGTCGGCTTCGACCCGGACAACGGCATCGGCGACCTGTACGCGCGCATCGGCGCGCTGCCGGCCGCGCAGCAGGAGGCGATCAAGGCCGACATCCAGGCCGTGTACGCGCAGCGCCCGGGGCTGGCCATGGTCAACTCCGACAAGGGCATCACCAACCTGCACGTGCCCAGCGACGTGATCGTCGACGCCTCGATGCCGGCGATGATCCGCGACTCGGGCCGCATGTGGAACGCCGAGGGCAAGCTGCAGGACGCCAAGGCGGTGATCCCCGACCGCTGCTACGCCGGCGTGTACCAGGCGGTGATCGACGACTGCAAGGCCAACGGCGCGTTCGACCCGACCACCATGGGCAGCGTGCCCAACGTGGGTCTGATGGCGCAGAAGGCCGAGGAGTACGGCAGCCACGACAAGACCTTCCGCATCCCGGCCGACGGCACCGTGCGGGTGACCGACGAGGCCGGCAACGTGGTGTTCGAGCACCGGGTCGAGGCCGGCGACATCTGGCGCATGTGCCAGACCAAGGACGCGCCGATCCAGGACTGGGTCAAGCTGGCGGTCAACCGCGCGCGCCTGAGCAACACCCCGGCCGTGTTCTGGCTGGACGCCGCACGCGCCCACGACCGCGAGCTCATCGCCAAGGTCGAGCGCTACCTGAAGGACCACGACACCGCCGGCCTGGACATCCGCATCCTGGCGCCGGTGGAGGCCACCCGGTTCTCGCTGCAGCGCATCCGCCAGGGCAAGGACACCATCTCGGTCACCGGCAACGTGCTGCGCGACTACCTGACCGACCTGTTCCCGATCCTGGAGCTGGGCACCAGCGCCAAGATGCTGTCGATCGTGCCGCTGATGGCCGGCGGCGGCCTGTTCGAGACCGGCGCCGGCGGCAGCGCGCCCAAGCACGTGCAGCAGTTCGTCGAGGAGAACTACCTGCGCTGGGATTCGCTGGGCGAGTTCCTGGCCCTGGCCGCCTCGCTCGAGCACCTGGGCGAGACCACGGGCAACGCCAAGGCCCGCGTGCTGGCCGACGCGCTGGACGTGGCCAACGGCCTGATCCTGGACAACGACCGCTCCCCGGCGCGCAAGGTCGGCGAGCTGGACAACCGTGGCAGCCACTTCTACCTGGCCCTGTACTGGGCCCAGGCGCTGGCGGCGCAGGACCGCGACCCCGAGCTGAAGGCGCGCTTCGCGCCGCTGGCCAAGGCCCTGGCCGAGAACGAGGCCACCATCGTGGCCGAGCTCAACGGCGCCCAGGGCAGGCCGGTGGACATCGGCGGCTACTACCAGCCGGACCTGGCCAAGGCCGGCCCGGCGATGCGCCCCAGCGCCACCTTCAACGCCGAACTGGCGGCGCTGTAAGCCGCGACCGGGGCCGGACGCGAACGGGGCGCCGCCGGCGCCCCGTTTCTTTTGCGCGCCCGGCGTCAGATCGACAGATCGGCCCGGCGCTGCCGCCGCAGCATGGTCATCACCAGGGCCAGCGTCAGCAGCACCGTGGTCACCGCGAAGATGCCCAGGCCCAGGTACTGGCCGCCCAGGCCGCCGCCGGTGCCCAGCGTCTCGTCGGGGACGAAGCGGGCGGCATACATGCCGGTGTAGTGCATGCCGCACACCGCCACGCCCATCACCAGCGCGCTGCCCAGCATCTGCGCCCAGCCGCGCAGGTTGAACGCCAGCCACAGGGCCGCGCACGAGGCCACCACGGCGATGACCACCGACAGCGCGACCACGTTGGGGCTGTAGACGATGGCCGCGGGCATGCGCATGGCGGCCATGCCGGTGTAGTGCATGCCGGCCACGCCGATGCCGGTCAGCAGGCCGGCCACCGCCAGCTTGCCCCAGTTGAACACCCCGGTGCCGACGATGGCCAGGCCCACGGCGCACGACACGAAGGCGATGACCGCCGACAGCAGGGTCAGCGGCAGGTCGTAGGTCACCTGCATGTCCACGCGGCAGGCGAGCATGGCGATGAAGTGCATCGCCCAGATGGCGCCCACGCCCAGCGCGGCGGCCGCGCCCAGCACCGCCTGCAGGCGCTGCGCCGGCGTCCGCGCCGCGGGGATGGCCACCGCCAGCTGCAGCGCGGTGAACGCGCCCAGCACCGAAACCAGGTAGGAGAGGACCACGAGCGTGGGGTCGTGCGAGAACGGCGTGGCATGGTCATGCATGACGGGATTCCTCCTTGCAGACGGGTGTTGCGCCGGACATCGGAACCGCTAGACGTGGAACACGAACTTGCACTGGCTGGAGCCGGTGGCGCGGCAGCTCGTCTCGCTCACGCGCACGGTGCCGAGGTTGCCCGCCTGGTTGAGCGCGCCCTCGAGGAAGCCGCACAGGAAGTGGCACTGCGGCGCGGTCACCGCGTGATCGGGGCTGCAGAACGGGCTGGCGTCGGTGGTCAGCCCCTCGTCCTCGTGGGCCGAGGGCAGCAGCTGCCTGAGCGCCGGCAGCGCGACGTGCAGGATCGAGCCGGCCAGCGGCAGGCGCCCGCCCAGGGCGAAGTCGCGCTTGTACACCCACGCGCCCAGGCGGCCGCCGATGTAGCGCAGCGTGGCCTCGCGCTGCGCGCCTTCCAGGCTGTGCTCCAGCGCCAGCACCGGGCCGAACACCTGCGGGTACTCGCGCGCGATCTGCTGCAGCAGCGCCTCCACGCGCTTCTGGTCCACGGGCGGCGCGCGCGGCGCCGGCGGCGGCGCCACGGGCGGGGCCGCCGCGCCGTTGGCGGCGGTGGCGGCCGGCACGGTGATGCCGGCCACGATGGGCGCCGGCGGCGCGGAGGGATCGTAGGGATTGGCCTCCAGGCTCTGCACCATCCAGTGCGTGCCCAGCTGCTCCTCCAGCTGCAGCAGCCGTTCCTCCGGCCCCTGCACCACCATGGCCAGCACGACCCCCTCGCCGAAGTTGGCGCGCCGCTGGCGCAGCAGGGCGAAGCCGTTGGCGATGAGCACTTCGCCCAGCGCGATCAGGAGGCCTTCCCGGTGGCCCGAGATGACCTTCAACTCGATATCGACGGTGTTCCCCATGGTCCCCCCGGCCTCCCAGCCATCGAGGCGACCGCCCGCGCGGATACCACCCTTCGCACGGCTTCCCTGCGGTCGCCCAGTTCCGTCGGCAACATAGCAACAAACCCCGGCCGCGATACCGTGATCCCCCGCACACAACCGGATGCCGGGCCGGCCGGCCGTCGCCTCGCGGGCCCGCTGACGGCCGCCGGGGCGGCCACGGCCGCGTGCTAGGCTCGCCGCACCCTTTTCGACGATGGAGCGCGCCATGAACCGACGCCTGCTGTCCCGTGCCTGCCTGCTGGGCCTGTCCCTGGCCATCGCCGCGCCGCTGGCGCAGGCTGCCAAGCCCGCCGACGCCGCCACGCTGCCGGCGCCCGACGCGGCGCTGCAGGCGGCCATCGGCGGCGCCTGGCGCGACCCGGCCAACGTCGCCCGCGACCGCTACCGGCACCCGGGCCAGACCCTGGCGTTCTTCGGCATCCGCCCGGACATGACCGTGGTGGAGGTCACCCCTGGCGGCGGCTGGTACGCGGAGATCCTGGCGCCGTACCTGCGCGAGCGCGGCCGCTACGTGGCCGCGGTGGTCGACCCGCAAGCGGTGGCCGAGGGCCCCGGCCGCGCGTACCAGCAGCGTTCCCGCGACGGGCTGGAGAAGAAGTTCGCCGCCGCGCCGGCGCAGTTCGACCGCGCCGCGGTGGTGGCCTTCGACCCGAAGGCGCCGGCGTTCGGCCCGGCCGGCTCGGCCGACCTGGTGCTCACCTTCCGCAACGTGCACAACTGGCGCGGCGCCGGCCAAGCCGAAGGCATGTTCCGCGGCTTCTACGAGGTGCTCAAGCCCGGCGGCGTGCTGGGCGTGGTCGAGCACCGCGCACGCGGCGACGTGCCGGCCGACGACAAGAGCGGCTACGTGGGCCAGGCGCAGGTGATCGCGCTGGCCGAGGCCGCGGGCTTCCGCCTGGACGCGAGCAGCGAGGTCAACGCCAACCCGCGCGACACCCGCGACCATCCCAACGGCGTGTGGACGCTGCCGCCGTCCAACAACCACCCCGAGTCCGAGCGCGCGAAGTACCAGGCCATCGGCGAGAGCGACCGGATGACCCTGCGCTTCGTGAAGCCGGCGCGCTGACCGCGCGGCGGCGTGACCGCCGGCACATGCCTCCGGCCCACGCCGGCGTCACGCTCGGGGCGATGGACTTGCGGTCCACGCGCCGAACAGGAGACGGTCGCCGATGCACGGTGTCATCGCCAAGATCCGGGCCCGCCCCGGGCAGCGTCCCGCGCTGCTCGAGGTGCTGCTCAACGAGGTTCCCTATCTTCCGGGCTGCATCAGCCACGTGGTCGCCGAGGACGCGGCCGACGCGGACGTGGTCTGGATCACCCAGGTCTGGGACAGCGAGGAGAGCCGGCAGCAGCAGCTCGGGCTGGTGCAGGTATGGGGCGTGATCGAACGCGCCGGCGCGCTGATCGCCGCGCGCGAGATGACCGTGTCCACGCGGCCGCGGGGCGGGCAGGGGGCGCACGTTTCCGGCGCGTAGCGCCGCCGGCGGCCGCATGCTGATCGCCTTCAACAAGCCCTACGGCGTGCTGTGCCAGTTCACCGACCGCAGCGTGCCGCCGCGGCCCACGCTGGCCGGCTTCGGCCTGCCGCCGGGGGTGTACGCCGCCGGCCGCCTGGACCACGACAGCGAGGGCCTGCTGCTGCTCACCGACGACGGCGCGCTGGCCCACCGCCTGACCGACCCGCGGCACAAGCAGCCCAAGACCTACTGGGTGCAGGTGGAGGGCGACCCGCAACCGCCGCAGTTGCAGGCGCTGCGCCAGGGCGTGGTCCTGGCCGACGGCGCCACGCGACCCGCCCGGGTGCGGCGCCTGGCGCCGGCGCCGGCACTGTGGCCGCGCGACCCGCCCGTGCGCTACCGCAGGACGGTCCCGGACGCGTGGCTGGAACTGGCCATCACGGAAGGCCGCAACCGCCAGGTGCGGCGCATGACCGCGGCGGTCGGCCTGCCGACCCTGCGCCTGGTGCGGGTGGCCATCGGCCGCTACCGGCTCGACGCCGACGGCGACGGATGGCTGGCGCCCGGCCAGTGGCG
>DASRYN010000314.1:0-12036 GCA_035687185.1 Pseudoxanthomonas sp.
CGAGGTGCCGCTGCACGTCGTTGGCCAGCGCCTCGACCGAGCCGTAGCGCTCGCCCGGGACCAGGGCGCAGGCCTGCGCGGCGATCGCGTCCAGGTCGCCGCGCAGCCGTCCGCGCCAGGGGCAGGCGGCACCGGCCAGGAGGCTGGGCGGCGGGACCGGGGTATGCCGGTCCTCCGTGGTGCGCCCCAGCGGGCGGTCGGCCAGCAGCTCGGTCAGGATCACGCCCAGGCTGAAGACATCCGCGGCCACGCCGGCCGGCTCCCCGGAAAGCGTCTCGGGCGCGGCGTAGGCCGGGGTGCAGAATGCGTTGCGCTCGCCCTCGGCCGCGTCCGCGAGCCGGGCGATGCCGAAGTCCAGCAGCACCGGTTCGCCATCCGCGCGCACCAGTACGTTGCCGGGCTTGAGGTCGCAGTGCACGACCAGGCGCGCGTGTGCGGCCTGCACCGCGCGGCACACCCGCAGGAACAGCGCCAGCCGCTCGCGCAGGCCGGGCGCGCGCTCGCGGCAGTGGGCGTCCAGCGGCAGGCCGTCCACCAGTTCCATCACCAGGTAGGGCAGGCCCGCCGCGGTGGTGCCGCCGTCGTAGAGGTGGGCGATGTTGGGATGACGCAGGCCGGCCAGGATGCGCCGCTCCTCGGCCAGGCGCTCGGCGCTGCGCGCGTCGGCCAGCCCGTGCAGCAGCTTCACCGCCACCTTCCGCTCGTAGAGTCCGTCGGCGCGCTCGGCCACGTACACCACGCCCATGCCGCCGGCGGCCAGGCGCTCGCACAGGCGCCACGGGCCCAGCATGTCGCCCGGCTTCAGCTCGGGGGCGGCCATCTTCGCCAGCAGCCCGTCGAGCGGGGCACGGGCGCGCTCCAGCCCCACCGTCTGCGACTCCAGCAGGTCCAGCGCCTCGCGCAGCAGCTCGGGGTCCTGGGTGCGCCGCTGCAGCTCGTCGCGCCAGGCATCGGGCGGCAGGTCGCAGACCGCGTCGAACAGTTCGCGCAGTTGCTGCCAGCGTTCGTCGCTCATCCCCTGTTCCCCCGTGATATGGCCGTCAGGCCAACTGGCGGTTCAGCCAGGCCTTGGCGAACCGGAGGTCGCGGTCCACGGTCGGGATCGAGACCTCCAGCACCGTGGCGATTTCCTCGTGCGACATGCCGCCGAAATAGGCCAGCTCCACCGCGCGCCCGGCCCGTTCGTCGTGCCCGCTCAGGCGCTCCAGCGCCTGGTGCAGCGCCAGCACGTCGTAGTCGCCCACGTCCTCGCGGTGCACGCCGCCGCGGTCCACGTGCGACAGGGTGACGTTGATCGCGCCGCCGCCGCGCTTGGCGGCGACGTTGGCGCGGGCGTAGTCGACCAGGACCGCGCGCATCTTCAGCGCCACCAGCGCGAAGAAATGGGCGCGGTCGGCGTAGCCGACGTCCCGGCCGAGCATGCGCAGCAGCGCCTCGTGGACCAGCGAGGTCGGCCGCAGGGTCATGTCCTGCCGCGGCGCGCCCAGCCGCACGGCCGCCATCTCGCGCAGGACGGCGTAGACGGCGTCGAACAGCGATTCCCGCGCCTGCATGTCGCCGGCGCGCCACGCGTGCAGCAGTCTGGTGATTTCGTCGGACAAGCCCTTCTTCCCCTGCAGGCGCCGGCGTCGGTCACGCGGACAGTTCCGGATTATATGCAGCCCGCGCGGGCATGGCCCATCGCGCCGGGACGCCCGCGCGCGCCGGATGCCGGGCGGGCCGGGTCGTCGCCGCGACGGCCGTGGTTGCAGACGGGGAAGAAGGCCGGGGATCCACCGGAACGCCTGCGACCCAGGGTTCGAGGTGGTGGGCGGTACAGGGTTCGAACCTGTGACCCCTACCATGTCAAGGTAGTGCTCTACCGCTGAGCTAACCGCCCGATGCGCGCCGTGGGTTGCCCACGGCGGGGGCGCGCATTCTACCCTGCCCCCGGACCGGTGCACAACCGCGCCGCTTTTCCGCCGCCGGGGAGGCCAACCGCAGGGAAAGCCGCGCCAGCGACGCGCCGGTCCTGCGCCACCGGCGCGCGGACCGGACCTGGCCGGCCCGGAGCGCCCAGCGCGCGCTGCGGTCGTGGGCGGCCGCCTCACCCGGCCAGGCTGGCCTCCTTCAGGCGGCGGATCTGGTCGCGCAGGCGGGCCGCATCCTCGAATTCCAGGTCGCGGGCGTGCTGGTACATGCGCTGCTCCAGCTCCTGGATCTTGCGGGCGGCCTGCGCCGGGTCCAGCACCGCGTAGTCGGCGCCGGACTCGGCCACCTGGCGCGCGGCCTTGCCGCGACCCTTGCCCCGGACCTCTCCCGGCTCGGTGCGCGCGCCCTCCATCACGTCCACGATCGGGCGCACCACCGCGCGCGGCACGATGCCGTGCGCCGCGTTGTACTCCTCCTGCTTCTGCCGGCGCCGGTCGGTTTCCTCGATCGCCGCCTTCATCGAACGGGTCACCGTGTCGGCGTAGAGGATGGCGGTGCCACGCAGGTTGCGGGCGGCGCGGCCGATGGTCTGGATCAGCGAGCCGGTGGAGCGCAGGAATCCCTCCTTGTCCGCGTCCAGGATCGCCACCAGCGACACCTCGGGCATGTCCAGGCCCTCGCGCAGCAGGTTGATGCCCACCAGCACGTCGAACTTGCCCAGGCGCAGGTCGCGGATGATCTCCACGCGCTCCACGGTGTCCACGTCCGAGTGCAGGTAGCGAACGCGGATCCCGTGCTCGGAGAGGTACTCGGTGAGGTTCTCGGCCATGCGTTTGGTCAGGGTGGTGACCAGCACGCGGTCGCCCTGCGCGACGCGCAGGTTGATCTCGCCCATCAGGTCGTCCACCTGGGTGCCGACGGGGCGGATCTCCACCTTCGGGTCCACCAGGCCGGTAGGGCGCACCACCAGTTCCACGACCTGGTCGCCGGCCTCGCGCAGTTCGTACGGGCCCGGCGTGGCGGAGACGTAGATCGCGCGCGGCGAGCGCGCCTCCCATTCCTCGAAGCGCAGCGGCCGGTTGTCCAGCGCCGAGGGCAGGCGGAAGCCGAACTCCACCAGGGTTTCCTTGCGCGAGCGGTCGCCCTTGTACATGGCGCCGATCTGCGGGATGGTCACGTGCGACTCGTCCACCACCAGCAGCGCGTCGGCCGGCAGGTAGTCGAACAGGGTCGGCGGCGGCTCGCCAGGCGCCTTGCCGGTCAGGTGCCGGGAGTAGTTCTCGATGCCCGAGCAGTAGCCGACCTCGGCCATCATCTCCAGGTCGAACTGGGTGCGCTGGGCCAGGCGCTGGGCCTCGACCAGCTTGTTCTGCGCGTACAGCTGCTCCAGCCGCTCCTTCAGCTCGAGCTTGATGGTCTCGATCGCGTTGAGCACCCGCTCGCGGGTGGTCGCGTAGTGGGTCTTCGGGTAGATGGTGTAGCGCGGGATGCGGCGCAGGATCTCGCCGGTGAGCGGGTCGAACAGGGAGATGTTCTCGATCTCGCCGTCGAACAGCTCGATGCGCACCGCCTCGGCGTCGCTTTCGGCCGGGTGCACGTCCACCACCTCGCCGCGCACGCGGAAGGTACCACGCTGCAGCTCGTACTCGTTGCGGGTGTACTGCAGCTGGGTCAGGTGGCGCAGCAGCTCGCGCTGGTCGATGCGCTCGCCGCGCGAGAGGATCAGCCGCAGGGACAGGTAGTCCTCCGGCGCGCCGAGGCCATAGATCGCCGAGACCGTGCCCACCACCAGCGCGTCGCGCCGCGACAGCAGCGCCTTGGTCGCCGCCAGCCGCATCTGCTCGATGTGGTCGTTGATCGAGCTGTCCTTCTCGATGAACGTGTCGGTGGAGGGGACGTAGGCTTCGGGCTGGTAGTAGTCGTAGTAGCTGACGAAATACTCGACCGCGTTGTGCGGGAAGAACGCCTTGAACTCGCCGTACAGCTGCGCGGCCAGGGTCTTGTTCGGCGCCATCACCAGTGTGGGCTTCTGCACCGCCTGCACCACGTTGGCGATGGTGTAGGTCTTGCCCGAGCCGGTCACGCCCAGCAGCACCTGCCTGGCCAGCCCGGCCCCGAAGCCCTCCACCAGCCTGGCGATGGCCTGCGGCTGGTCGCCCGCCGGGGCATAGGGTGAGACCAGTTCGAAACGCTCGCTCATGGGCGGCACCTTGGAAGGGACTGTCCAGTATAGAAGGGCGGTCGTTCACGGCGCGTGGGCCGGCACCGGCCGCCCCGCAGGCCCGGATTACGGGCGTCCGGTCGGATTTCCTACAACCCCGGCGGCATTTGCCGATGTCGCCGGCCAGGCCCGTGGCCGATCCTGTGGACTCCCGAGCGAAAGGATTTCGCCCATGCGCAAGGATGCGCCGGGATTCAGCCTGGTCGAGTCCGCCGCGGTGGTGGCCGTGGTCGCCATCGCGTGCGGACTCGCCCTTCCCTCCCTGCAGGGCGCGCTGCAACGGCAGCGCGTGGCCACCGCCATGCACCTGGTCAGTGCCCAGCTGGCCCAGGCCCGCAATACCGCCATCACCCGGCGCACCCCGGTCACGCTGTGCCCGTCGCGCGGCGATGCGCGCTGTCTGGGCGGCTCCGACTGGAGCGCGGGCTGGCTGCTGTACCGCGACCCGGCGCGCGCCGACCAGCCCGGTGCCGCGGCGGACGTCCTTCTGGACGTGCGCCGGCCGCTGCATCCGTCGATCCGGGTGGTCTCCAGCGCAGGGCGCCGCCACGTGCGCTACCAGCCGGACGGCCGCAGCGGCGGCAGCAACCTCACCCTGCACGTCTGCGCCGACGGCATGCTCCGGGGCGAGGTGATCGTCAACAACGCCGGCCGGGTCCGCACGCAGCGCCCCGCCGCGCCCGAAGCCTGCCCGGACGGGTGAGCTTCCGGCCCGCTGGCCGCCAACGCGGGCCGCCGCAGCGCCGGAAAACACTTAGGGCCGCTTGCGCGGCCCTAAGTGCTTGAAGAAATTGGCGCCCGAAGTTGGACTCGAACCAACGACCCCCTGATTAACAGTCAAGTGCTCTAACCGGCTGAGCTATTCGGGCGGGGGCGCGTATTGTAGGGGCAGAGCGCCGACGCCGGCAAGCCGGCCGGTGCGTCGGGCAGGTCCGCCGCCGGCGCCCGCGGCTACCAGCATTCCGAGAGCGGGGCCGAGCCGGTCTTGGTCTTGGCTCCGGTGCTGGTCAGGCTCAGGCTGCCGCAGCGATCGCTGGCCTGGCTCCCGGTGGGCGCCGCCGTAATCGTGAAGGTGGTCGCCGCCGGTGCCACGTTCAAGTTGTAGTGGGCCGTGCCTTCGCGGGGAGACTGGGTCGCGGGCAGCGTGAAGCCGACATAGGTGTTGTTGACGGTGAAGTGCCGCTCCGCCAGCTGGGCGTACTCGACGATGTCCGCCTTGGCCTGCGCCCGCCGCGATTTGCGCACCTGCTCCTGATAGGCGGGATACGCGAGTGCGGCGAGTATCGCCACGACGGCCACTACGATCATCAACTCGACGAGGGTGAAACCCTTGGCGCGGTGCGGCATGGTCGTTCCTGGTTGTGCGGACCGGGTGGATACACGGGGTTGCGGCAGCATCATCGCACCTGCCTCCACGATTGCCGGCCACAGGGACGCGGCATGTACATCGGCTGGGAGCCAGCGGTCTGCACCACCATCGAGCAGCGCGCGGCCAGGGCTTCGTCAAGGTCGTCCGGGTCGACGCTCGACAGCCGCGGCGTCGCCATCACCGCGATGTCGGTGACCGGCGAGCTGCTGTTGTTCAGATTGAGCGCTCCCGTGGTCGAGGACGGCGACATGCCGGTAGGCGTGCCGATCCTCACCTGGGTCAGGGCCGCCGCGCCACTCAGCGAATTGAGGCCGTACAGCCAGTTGCTTCCGCCGATGGCGCAGGGGTCGTCGTTGGCGCTGGAAGGCTCGTAGGCGGTGAAGAAGATCACGCCGCTCTCCACGCGCGGGTAGCCCACCGACCGCTCGCCGCTGGGCAGGTCGATGTACCAGCCGGCATGGGCGCCACTGATGACATTCGAGCTGGTGGCGCGGAACTCGCCATCGTCGGCACCCACCGACTGGCGCAGCAGGTCGCCCCGCCCGCTGACCACGCTTCCGCGGTCGATGACCGCATACAGGGTCTGCTGCGAGATGTCGGTGCTGTCGCCCTCGAAGGCGAAGCTGCCGGTGCCGAAATAGACCATCGCCGCGGTGCCCGGTCCGGCCGCGGCCTCCAGGCCGCCGGTGATCGGCTGCCGGTTGCCGCCGGCATCGCGCGCAACGAACAGCGGCCGGCCGCCGAAACCCACGGAGTTGTCCAGCAGGCTGAACTTCCACACCGCGCCATTCTGGTCGCCGGCGTACACGGTGTCGGCGAAGCCGTCGCTGCCGTTGTAGACGTTGGCGCCGTCGCGGCGGTAGCGGTCGATCACCACGACGTTGCCGAGGCCGTTGTAGGCAGGCGCGTCGGTGGGTGCGGGCTCCTCGGCGACGATGGTCTGCACCGAACCGGTGGCCACGTCGACCACGAACAGTGCGGCCTTCTGGAAGCCGCTGTTGTACCCGTTGCCGAAGATGGCCTTCCAGCTCACCGTGCCGTCCGCGCCCTTCATCGGCACGATGACGGGCTTGCCGAGCACGTAGCCGATCCGGCTGCTGATGCCGGTGTTGCCGGTCACCAGGTTGTTGATGTCCCACAGCACGTCGATGCTGTCCGGGTTGGTGACGTCGAGCGCGAAGACGCTGCGTCCACCCGCGCCGGCGGCCACCACCGCGATCGTCTTCCACGCGCCGTTCATGTAAACGTCCGACACCGCGATGCGGCCGTCCACGTAGTACCGGTGGTCGAACTTCTGGGCGGCGTTGGGATCCGGGTCGCGCGGGAACAGCAGGTTGCCCAGGTGGCCGACCGCGGTGGCCGGGATATAGGCGAACACCTCGCGCCCCGACGTGCCGTCGAAGGCGTGGAACATGCCGTCGTTGGCGCCCACGTAAACCGTAGTCCTGCCCTGGGTCTTCTTGGCTTCCAGGAAGGTGTTGTAGCTGGTGGCCAGCGCGCCGCCCAGCGAGCGGTAGCCGTAGTCGTCCACCGGCGCGGAGATCACCGGCGAGGAGTTGATGATGTCGCCCAGCACGCCGCTGCGCGTGCGCAGCCGGGTTCCCTCCAGGGCGCGGTCGCCGCGGAGGTAGGCCACCGCCTGCTCCATGGTGACGCCCAGCGCGTTGAGGTTGGTCGCGGTGCAGGCGGCCGGCGCGAGGTCGTCCGTGCAGAGGCCGCTCAGGCTGGTGATGCCGGCCGCGGACAGCCCGCCGGGCGTGAAGGCGAGCTCGTTCGGGTTCACGTTGCCGGCGCGCCCGAACATGATGTTGCGGCTGGCGGCGGCGGGGATCTGTGCACTCGCCTCCCAGGCGACGGCGTAGGACACCTCGCCGGTGAGGATGTTGGCGCTGACCGTCCGTGCCGTGAGCTTGCCGTACCAGTCGGTGCTGTTGACCGCCTCGTAGAACGGCTCCACGGTCAGCGAGCCTGTGCCCACGCGGGCGCCGGACAGGGCGAAGCCGCCGGAGGTCGATGCGCCCGCGGTGACCGCCGTCACCACCTGGCGGATGGCCTCGACCAGCGCGCCCGACGTCGAGGCGTTGATGAACCGACCACGGGCGTTCAGGGCCGCATGCCAGAGGTCGTCGACCGCCGACGGATGGCGCATCTCGAAGCTGGTCGGCCAGGGCGGCGGGTTTCCGTAGGGATCGTTGGTCTGCGCCTCGTAGCCGGGGCTGCCGTAGACGAGGCCCTGGGCCCCCAGGGTGACGCCGTAGAAGTTCATGTGCGGCACCGTCTGGCAGTCCAGCCGCGGATCCGGGTTGGCCGCCGAGCACCCTGCATCCACGGCCACCCGCCCGCCGCTGGGCGGGAAACTGGTGCCGAGCGAATTCTTGTAGTAGTACGCCGCGATGTCGGCCATGGTGTTGGAGACCGAATCCGACAGCGGCGACGGGAACATCGTCGCGTCGCTCCCGTCCACGTTGCCCACGCCGGCATCGGCCCAGACGTTGCTGAAGCCGTCGGTGAACAGCATGCCGTAGTTCTTCTGGCAGGAAAGCTGCACGGGGCTCACGTCCCTGGAGTACGGGCGCCTGAACTGCTCGCCCATGTGCTTGACGGCCTCCTTGTTGGGCGTGCCGCCATTGGTATTGAGTCCGAAGAAGCTGTTGTAGAGCGCCGTGCGGTCGGCCGCCACGTTCATCGCGCGCATCGCGACCGTGTTGCGGTTGTTGATCTGGAAGTAGCCGGCCCGCACCTTCATGTTCTGGTCGTCGAACGCCAGCGTCAGCGCGGCGCGCGCCGCCTGGTGGCGCTTGCGGTAGTAGCTGAACCAGTTGGCGAAATTGTTGATCGCCTGGGTATAGGCCGCGCCGCTGGCGAAGTTGGCCGGCCGGATTTCGAACCGCCTCAGCGGGTCGCCGTTGGGCGCCCGCGCGCCGTCGTCCACGATCGCGCCGGCGCTGTAGCCGATCGCGGACGCGACTGCTCCGGCGCGACTGGCCAGGATGTAGAACGTGGCGGGGAAATGGCGCACCGCGATGCTGCAGCGCGATGTGGCGCTGTTCTGGGTGATGAGCCTGTCCGCCTGCGCCTGCTTGAAGCCGTCGCCGACGGTGGGATCGGAGTTGGTGTTCTGGATTCCGCCACCGTCGCGGCAGTCCGCTTCCTTGTACTGGGTGCCCCGCGGAATCGTCATGCCGCCGTAGAACATGAACCGCGCGTTGGCGTGCCCGCCATGGGTGAAATCGCTGGTCAGGTTGAGGCGGAACGTGCCGCGCTTGGGGTCGGCCGGTGCGCTCGTCGGATTGACCTGTCCGGTCGAGCCGCTGATGCCGGCGACACCCTGCAGGTAGCGGCCATCGGCCTCCACCCAGGGGTTGTAGGTTTCGGTCGGATCGAAATAGGCCTTGTTGATGTCCGGCGACCGCGCCCAGCCGTAGGCGGGGAGCGGCGGGATGGCGAAATGGTCGTTGACGCTGTCCGCGTTCCTGCGGCCATCGGGGATGCTGGCGTCGCCGAACGGAAACAGGTAGGGGTACTTCTTCCAGGTGTTGTCCGCACCACCGGCCCGGTTGAAGTTCAGCACACCGGTTGCGAGGGCGTCGTTGCGGTCGCGCCCGATGAACGTGTCGCTGCCCGAATGCCACCATGCCGAGCCGTCGTTGGTGGGGAACAGCGTCTCGAAATCCATCGAACCGGAGTCGTCCACCGCCATGATGAAGGCGGGGGTGATGGTCCGGGATGCGCTGAGCGGCCCCTGCGCGAGGCGCGGCGCCGCCACCTGGGCGGTGGCAGTGAACAGGTGGTAGCCCAGGCCGCACAAGATCGCCAGGGACGCGAATGCGGCCAGCTTGGTGTTCCGGGATGCCATGGACGGGACCTCAGGGCCTGAAGATGGTGTCGACCGCCGCGTTCGCGGTGGCGGCCGGGTTGGTGGCGTACACGGTGATCTGGTACACGGGGTTCGGGTTCTCGCTGATCGGCCCGAGCCCCATGCTGAGGCTGCTATTGCCGGAGATGCAGGGACCGATGGCACGGATGCTCACCCGGTTGGCCTGGGGCACGTCGGTGGACTTCTCCGCGGCCCAGCTGGTCGCATCGAAACCGTCGGTGCATATCTGGCTGATGTCGGCGGCGGCGGACGCGCACGCGCCCGTCCTGTTCGCCAGGCCCTCGACGTAGCACTCGCGCTCGCGCACGTCGGCCTCGGCCGCCTGGAACGCCAGGTTGGTGTTGAGGTAGTTGGCGGCCATGCGCTCCTGGAGGCCGGCCACCTGCATGCCCACAATGCCGATCAGGGCCAGCAGGATCAGCATGATCAGCGCCACGTAGAGCGTGGCGCCCTGCTGGCCTGCACGGCCGGCAAAGGCGGGCTTGCGATAGCGGCGGGCTTTGCTCATGTCCGGGATCCGGTCAATTGCCATACAGGCGGTTGCGGAGCGCGATGGTCGTTTCGTACACGGCGCGATACCTGCCGTCCTCGGGCGGGTCGACCGGCGTCCCCAGCAGGTTCAGCGCCACCTGCGACGCCTGCGCCGAGGACGCCACGTCGGGGCTGGCCACGAGCAGGGCGATCTGGACCTGGCCGACGCGGCGCCAGTCGAGATCCGTGTTGCCCACCGCCGCGGCCGTGCCCTGGGTGGCCATGAACCCGGTGGGATCGTTGGCCGGGTTCCGGTCCATGCCGTAGCGGAGCTGCAGGTTCTCGATGCCCTCGACCAGCTCCTCGCTGGTCACGCTGGCATTGGCGTTGATGCGGGCGCGCCAGAGGGACGGCCGGCCGCCGGCGCCGTTGCCGATGTAATAGACCACGGCCTCCGCGCGATGGAGCATGGCCGGGCCGCCACCCGGGCTGGTGCCGTAACGCCCCAGGTCGACGCTGGCGGGGGCCACGACGCGGCCGGCGCCGGCGCTGGTGCCCGTGGCGGCGAAGATGTCGGCGTAGGAGCAGTCGGCGATCCCGAACAGGGTTGGCGTCTGCACGCCGCCCTGCTGCAGCACGCTCCACTTGGATGGCGCGACCTCCAGCACCCGCGAGGCCGGGTCGATCGTCAGCACCGGCACGCCGTTGCCCGTCAGGAAGCGCAGCACGATGCTGTCGGTGCCGGCCAGGCGCGAGGGATTGAGCGTGATTCCCGGCGGCGACGCGTTCTCGTAGCCGCGGATGGAGAATCCGAAGTCCAGCGGGCCGCCGACCGTGAAATGCGAGTTGAAGGCGCCCGTCGCCTGCCGGCGGGCCTGGTCGTTGACGCAGCCGAAGTGGCCGGCCATGCGGATGTCCCTCAGCAGGAAATCCATCGCGAAACGGCCGCTTTCCTGCGCCCGCCCCATGCCTTCCGACAGCCGGTAGGCGGCGCGCGAGGCGGCGAACACCTGGACCATGCCCAGCAGCAGGATGATGCCGATCAGCAACGCGACCAGCAGCTCGATCAGCGACAGGCCGTCCTGCCGCGAAACCCGGGAGGTGGACATCACAGCCGCGTCCCCGTGCTGAAGGTGGTGGTCTGCCGGGTGGCGTCGGTTTCCCAGCGCTGGTCGCCCCAGGTGATCGCCACGGTGGCGACCCCGTTGTTGTAGGTGACGGTCGCGCTGGCCCCGGCGCCCAGCGCCATCCCCAGGCGGCACCGCCACACGTCCTTGTAGCTGGACACGGTGATCGTGCCGGCCGGCGCGCAGCCGGTGGTGGTCGCCGAGTACGTGCCGGCGTACTGCCCCGCCAGCAGGCGGTTGACCCGCATCTGGTCCAGCATGTCCGAGGCGAGGTTGGTGGCGAGCGTCCTGTGGTTCGCGCTCTGGGTGAAGCGCACGCTCATCGTCTGCAGCATGGCGAAGCCCAGCAGCCCGACGCCCAGCACCAGGATCGACACCATCACCTCGATCAGGCTGAAACCGCGGACGCGGCCGTAGCCGTGGATCCCGGCGACCCGCCTCGTCATGCGCATGCCTGCTTCTCCGTCCTGGCCTGGCCCGAGGCGTTGACCGCGATGCATCGCGCCGGGCCCTCGGCATCTTCCGGGCTCAGCCCGAACTGCACGGCCCCGCTGTCGGAGCGGCCCTGGGTGGTGAACCGGATGCCGTCGGCAGGGCCGCTGACCTCCATCTGGTGCCGGGCCTGCACGTACCGGACGACGGTACGCACCGTGGCCCCGGCGGCGCGGTGCTCGCGCCACACCAGCCAGCCACCCGACCAGTCCGTATTGGATGCGCAGCTGACGCCATCGCTGGACGGGCACACGCCGGCCGGCCCCAGCCCTTTGATCGCCTCCGTCCGCGCCAGGGCCAGGGACGCCAGGATCTCGTTGGTGGCCGTGGCCACGCGATTGGAACGCATGCTTCCCTGGAAACTGGGCAAGGCCATGCCCAGCAGCACCGCCAGCACGACCAGGGTCACCAGAAGCTCGATCAGGGTGACGCCGGCATGGTGTTTCCGTCGCATGCATTCTCTCCCCAGCCTGATGCGGGGAAGCCTAGCCGCGTCCGCCCCCGGCGCAAGGACCTCCGGGACGAGCGGTAGGAAAGAGGAGAGAAACGGCGGTGGCCGGGACCCGCC
>DASRYN010000315.1:0-5709 GCA_035687185.1 Pseudoxanthomonas sp.
CGAAGTGGCTGACGGCCGCCGCCGCGGCGCCGGCGTCGGGCCGCACCTGCACGTCCTCCAGCGCGTCGCCGCCGTTCCACTCCGCTTCCAGGCCGGCCTGGCACAGCAGTTCCCAGCCCAGGGCGTTGGCCATGTCCAGCGGCAGGCAGCGGTAGGCGTAGTGCCGGTCGGTGCGGTCCATCCAGTCGCGCTCGCGCGGGGCGGGGCGGATGTCCAGGGTGTGGCCGTCGATCACGTGCGCGGTGAGTTTCATCGGGTGTTCCGGTTGATGGCGGCGCGGTGAACGGCGCGCCGGCCGGTTGCTGTCATCATAGGCCGCGCGCTTGCGCTCCCGCCCCATGGCCCCATCCTGTGACGATGACCGACTCCGCCCTGACCCTCGCCGAATCCCGCCTGCTGCTGCCCGGGGGGCTCGACCCCGCCGGCCTGGACCGCGCCTTCGGTGCGCTGCTGGGCCCGGGCATCGACTTCGGCGACCTCTACTTCCAGCACGCCCGTCGCGAGAGCTGGACGGTGGAGGACGGCATCGTCAAGGACGGCGCGCATTCCATCGAGCAGGGCGTGGGCGTGCGCGCCATCAGCGGCGAGAAGACGGGCTTCGCCTACTCGGACGACATCAACGCCGACGCGCTGCGCCTGGCCGCCGGCTCGGCGCGCGCCATCGCCCGCGACGGCGCCGCGCAGCCGGCCCGCGCCCTGGTGCGCGCCGGCGGCCATGCGCTGTACGCGCCGGTGGACCCGGTGGACGGACTGGGCAACGAGGAGAAGGTGGAGCAGCTGCGCGCGCTCGACCGCCTGCTGCGCGCGGCCGACCCGCGCGTGGTGCAGGTCACCGCCAGCCTGTCCGGCGGCGTGGACACGGTGCTGGTGGCCCGCAGCGACGGCGTGCTCGCCGCCGACGTGCGCCCGCTGGTGCGGCTGAACGTGCAGGTCATCGTCGAGCAGGACGGGCGCCGCGAGTCCGGCTACGCCGGCGGCGGCGGCCGCTACGGCTACGCCGAGCTCTTCGCCGGCGGCCGGCCGGAGCGGCTGGCGCGCGAGGCGCTGCGCCAGGCGCTGGTCAACCTGGACGCAGTGGACGCGCCGGCCGGCACCATGCCGGTGGTGCTGGGCGCGGGCTGGCCGGGCGTGCTGCTGCACGAGGCCGTGGGCCACGGGCTGGAGGGCGACTTCAACCGCAAGGGCACCTCCACCTACGCCGGGCGCATCGGCCAGCGCGTGGCGGCGCCGGGCGTGACCATCGTCGACGACGGCACCCTGGCCGGCCGCCGCGGCTCGCTCAACATCGACGACGAGGGCACGCCCACGCGCTGCACCACGCTGATCGAGGACGGCGTGCTGGTCGGCTACATGCAGGACACGCTCAACGCGCGGCTGATGGGCATGGCCCCGACCGGCAACGGCCGCCGCGAGTCGTTCGCGCACCTGGTGATGCCGCGCATGACCAA
This sequence comes from Pseudoxanthomonas sp., assembly GCA_035687185.1. GTDB lineage: Bacteria > Pseudomonadota > Gammaproteobacteria > Xanthomonadales > Xanthomonadaceae > Pseudoxanthomonas. Next base: position 1,449 of record DASRYN010000315.1, read on the forward strand.
CACCTACATGCTGGCCGGCACGCACGACCCGGAAGAGATGATCCGTTCGGTGAAGAAGGGCCTGTACGCGGTCAACTTCGGCGGCGGGCAGGTGGACATCACCAGCGGCAAGTACGTGTTCTCGGCCACCGAGGCCTACCTGATCGAGGACGGGCGCATCACCGCGCCGGTCAAGGGCGCCACGCTGATCGGCAACGGCCCGGAGACGATGCAGAAGGTGCGCATGGTCGGCCACGACCTGGCGCTGGACGAGGGCGTGGGCGTGTGCGGCAAGGACGGGCAGAGCGTGCCGGTGGGCGTGGGCCAGCCGTCGCTGCTGGTCGAGGGCCTGACCGTGGGCGGCACCCGGGCGTGAGCCGCGGGGCGGTGCCGCGCGCGGCCGGCTCAGTCCTCGTCGCCGGTGCCGCCGGGCTCGTCGCCCGGCGCGGCGGCCTCGCCCGGGGCGGCCACCAGCGCGCGCAGTTCGCGGAACAGTTCGCGGAAGGCGCGCGGCGGCTTGTTGCGCCTGCGTTCCTCCAGGGCGTTGCGCACCAGCTGGCGCAGGTGCTGGCGGTCGGCATGCGGGAATTCGTCCAGCAGCTCGGCCAGCGCGGCGTCGCCGTCGGCGAGCAGGCGATCGCGCCAGGTCTCCACGCGGTGCAGGGCGGCGACCTCGCGGCGCGCGGCCACGCCGTCCTCGTCCAGGGCGTCGCGGATGGCTTCGAGGGTTTCGTCGTCCTCGCGCCGCATCTGCTTGGCGAGGAAGGCGAGCTGGCGCTTGCGGGCGATGTGGGCGGTGATCTTCCGGGTCTGCTCCAGGTGCGGGAGCAGGTCCTCGGGGATCGGCAGCCTGGCCAGCTGGGTGGGCGTCAGGCTGGCCAGCTTCTCGGCCAGCTCGAGCACTTCCAGCGCCTCGCGCCGCTGCTGGCTGCGGCTGGGAGAAAGGTACTCGCCGGTTTCTTCGTCGCGTCCGCGCATCGGGCTTGGCTCTGTCGGATGCAGGGATTCTACGCGGTCGGGGGCGTTCGGATCGTGCTTCCCGGGGCTTCCGGGCGCACGCCCGCCCGGGGCGTGCGGCGAAACCGCCTCCCGCCCGTTCTTTTGACTTCCATTGACCGAATGCAACGAACGACAGGATGGAACGCGTGAACGACATCGTGCGCAACGACGACAGCCACGAGCGGCTGGACCGCCTGGCGGAGATCTCGCAAAGGCTGCTGGCGCGCGCCCGCGCGCTGGGCGCCAGCCAGGCCGAGGTGAGCTGCAGCGAGGAGACCGGGCTGAACGTCTCGGTGCGCATGGGCGAGGTGGAGACGGTGGAGTCCACCCGCGACCGCGGCATCGCGGTGACGGTGTACTTCGGCCGCCGCAAGGGCAGCGCCAGCACCGCCGACCTGCACGAGGCCAGCCTGGAGGCCACCGTCGAGCAGGCCTGCGCCATCGCCCGCCACACCGAGGACGATCCGGCCGCCGGGCTGGCCGACGCGGCGCTGATGGCGCGCGAGTTCCCGGACCTGGACACCTGGCATCCGTGGCGGCTGGACGCGGCCGAGGCCATCGACCTGGCGCTGGCCTGCGAGGCCGCGGGGCGCGAGGCCGACGCGCGCATCGGCAACTCCGACGGCGCCTCCTTCGGCAGCGGCGAGAGCCTGTCGGTGTACGCCAACAGCCACGGCTTCGTCGGCCGCGAGCGCGAGACCCAGCATTCGCTGGGCGTGGCGCTGATCGCCGGGCAGGGCGAGGACATGCAGCGCGACGCCTGGTACAGCATCGGCCTGGCGCGCGGGGACCTGGAATCGCCGGCGGCCATCGGCCGGCGCGCGGCGGAACGCACGGCCGCGCGGCTGGAGCCGCGCAGCGTGCCCACCGGCGAGTATCCGGTTCTGTTCTCGGCCGAGGTCGCGCGGTCGCTGGTCGGCCACCTGCTGGGCGCGGTGTCCGGCGGGGCGCTGTACCGGCGCGCCAGCTTCCTGCTGGACAGCGTGGGCACCCGCCTGTTCCCGGACTGGTTCGCCATCGACGAGCGGCCGCTGCTGCGCCACGGGCTGCGCTCGGCGGCGTTCGACGCCGACGGCGTGGCCACGCGCGACTCGGCGCTGGTCGCCGGCGGCGTGCTGCAGCGCTACGTGCTGGGCAGCTACTCGGCGCGCAAGCTGGGATTGCAGACCACCGGCAACGCCGGCGGCGTCCACAACCTGGAAGTGGCCGCCAACGCCGGCGGGCTGGAGGAGCTGCTGCGCGGCATGGGCACCGGGCTGCTGGTGACCGAGCTGATGGGGCAGGGCGTCAATGGTGTCACCGGCGACTATTCGCGCGGCGCGGCCGGGTTCTGGGTGCGGGACGGGGCCATCGTCCACCCGGTGGACGGCCTGACCGTGGCCGGGAACCTGAAGGCCATGTTCGCCGCCATCGAGGCGGTGGGCAGCGACGTGGACCGGCGCTCGCACGTCCGCACCGGCTCCATCCTGGTCGGCAGGATGACCGTTGCCGGCGCGGATTGAGTATCCTCGGCAACGGGCGCCGCGGCGGGGGAGCGGCGCCGCCCGACTTACCCATCCGACCAGCCACAAGGGGAATACGATGAGCGAATACGACCATGCCACCACGCCGCCGCCCGCACCGACGGGCAGCTCGACCAGCGACGACCGCAGCATCGCCATGCTGGTGCACCTGTCGGGGATCCTCCTCGGCTTCATCGTCCCGCTGGTCGTGTGGCTGATCAACAAGGACAAGCCGGAGAAGTCGTTCCTCAACGACCATTCCAAGGAAGCGCTGAACTTCAGCCTGACCCTGCTGATCATCTACATCGCGCTGACCGTGCTGGCGATCGTCACCCTGGGCATCCTGGGCCTGATCACCGGCCCGCTGTCGCTGCTGATCTGGCTGGTGTCGATCGTCTTCTACATCATCGCCGGCCTGGCGGCGAACAAGGGCGAGGGCTACCGCTATCCGTTCGCGCTGCGCCTGATCAAGTAAGCGGCATCGCCCGCACGCGGGAAAAGCCCGGCCTCGGCCGGGCTTTTCCGTTGTGGGGGGCCGGTGTGGGGGCTAGTGGCTGCGCTCGACCGCCAGCCGGCCCAGCGCGCGCAACGCGGCCGCTTCGGCGCCGCAGTCCGCCAGCGCGGTGTCCATCGTCGCGGCCAGTTCGGCCAGCTTGGCGCGGGCGCCGTCCATGCCCAGCAGCGCCGGGTAGGTGGACTTGGCCTGGGCGGCGTCCTTGCCGGCGGTCTTGCCGAGCTGCTCGGAGCTGGCTTCCACGTCCAGCAGGTCGTCGCGCACCTGGAACGCCAGGCCCAGCGCAGCGGCGAAGCCGTCCAGGCGGGCGAGCATGGCCGCGTCCGCGCCGCCGGCCAGCGCGCCCATGCGCACCGCCGCGCGGATCAGGGCGCCGGTCTTGAGCGCGTGCATGCGCTGCAACTGCGGCAGCGCCTGGCGGCGGCCGGTGGCGTCGATGTCCAGTGCCTGGCCGCCGCACATGCCGGCGGCGCCGGAGGCGGCGGCCAGCGCCTGTACCCAGCCGATGCGCAGGCCGGCCGGGGCGTCGGCCTCGGCCAGGGCGGCGAATGCGAGGGTCTGCAGGGCGTCGCCGGCGAGGATCGCGGTGGCCTCGTCGAAGGCCACGTGCACGGTGGGGCGCCCGCGGCGCATGTCGTCGTCGTCCATCGCCGGCAGGTCGTCGTGGACCAGCGAGTAGGCGTGGACCAGTTCCACGGCCGCGGCCGGCGCGTCCAGCGCCGTCTCTTCGGCGCCGACCGCGGCGCCGGCGGCGTACACCAGCAGCGGGCGCATGCGCTTGCCGCCGCCGAGGGCGGCGTGGCGCATGGCCGCGTGCAGCCGCGCCGGTTCGACCTCCGGGTCGGGGAGCAGGCGCTGCAGGCTGGCCTCGGTGCGCGCGGCCCAGCGCGCGAAGGCCTCAGCCGCCATCGTCGGCGGCGAAGGGCTGGGCGCTGTCGGGACGGTCGGGGTCGCTGAGCAGGCGCACGCGCAGCTCGGCCTGTTCCAGCGCGGCCTGGCAGCGGCGGTAGAGGCCCACGCCGCGCTCGTAGGCGGCCAGCGAGTCCTCCAGGCTCATCTCGCCCTGTTCCATCTTCTCGACCAGCTGCTCGAGCTCGTCCAGCGACTGCTCGAAGCGGGCCACGGGCGAGGCGTCTTCGGGGTTCTTCCTGGGCATGGCGCGCAGTGTGCGCGGTGCGGCCGGGAGGGTCAACGCGGCTCGGGGTCGCAGGGCGCGCGCCAGGCCAGGCGCAGGCCGCGGGCGTGCAGCCAGGCCGCCAACTCCGCG
>DASRYN010000316.1:0-8951 GCA_035687185.1 Pseudoxanthomonas sp.
CGCTTGAGCGTGTCGCGCACCGGCGCGGCGAGGATGGCGCCGATGGGATCGGCGCGGCCGCGCTCCAGCAGGCGGTCGAGATCGTCCGCCGCCAGGTTGGGCCGTGCCGCGTCGTGCACCAGCACGAAGTCGTCGGCGCGCACCGTCTCCGGCAGCGCCTCCAGCGCCGCCAGCACCGAGGCGGCGCGGCTGTCGCCGCCGGCGCATGCCAGCAGCGGCTTGCCGGCCCAGGCGGTCCAGCCCGGCCACCAGCGGTCGTCTGCCGCCAGCGCCAGCACGGCACCGGCCACCGCCGGGTGCGCCAGCAGGGCGTCCAGGGTATGGGCCAGCAGCGGCCGCCCGGCCACCTCCAGGTACTGCTTGGGCAGCTCGCCGCCGAACCGGGTGCCGCGTCCCGCGGCCGGCACCACCGCCCAGATCGTGCCCATCAGTCCTCCTCCGCGGGCGGCGGCGGCGGTTGCCGCGGGACGGGTTCCTCCACCACGCGGTAGAACACCTCGCCCGGCCTGATCATGCCCAGCTCGCTGCGCGCGCGCTCCTCCACCGCGTCCACGCCTTCCTTCAGGTCGCGGACCTCGGCGGCCAGCGCGGCATTGCGCTCCTTCAGGCCGCCGTTCTCGCGGCGCTGGTGCTCGACCTGGGCCTGCAGCGCGGAGACTTCCCCCGCGCTGCCCGCCCCGAACCAGAGCCGGTACTGCAGCCATCCCAGCAGCAGCACCAGCGCCAGCAGCACCCAGCGCATCGCGCGCATCGGGATCCGTCAGCGCTTGAGCGAGACGAACGCGTCGCGGCCGGCGTAGCGGGCCGAGGCGCCCAGCGCCTCCTCGATGCGCAGCAGCTGGTTGTACTTGGCCACGCGGTCGCTGCGGCACAGCGAGCCGGTCTTGATCTGCATGGCGGTGGTGGCCACGGCGATGTCGGAGATGGTGGTGTCCTCGGTCTCGCCGGAGCGGTGGGAAACGATGGCCGCGTAGCGGGCGCGGTGGGCCATGGCGATGGCTTCCAGCGTCTCGGTCAGGGTGCCGATCTGGTTGACCTTGATCAGGATCGCGTTGGCGGTGCCCGAGTCGATGCCCTGCTTGAGGATCTTCGGGTTGGTGACGAACAGGTCGTCGCCCACCAGCTGCACCTTGCCGCCGATGCGCTCGGTCAGCAGCTTCCAGCCGTCCCAGTCGTCCTCGGCCAGGCCGTCCTCGATGGTGACGATCGGATACTGCGCCGCCCAGTCGGCCAGGAAGTCGACGAACTGCTCGCTGCTCAGGCGCTTGTTCTCGCCGACCAGGTGGTACTTGCCGTTGTCGTAGAACTCGCTGGAGGCCACGTCCAGGCCCAGCAGCACGTCCTCGCCGGCGGTGTAGCCGGCCTTGCCGATGGCCTCGAGGATGGTGTCCAGCGCCTCGACGTTGCTGCGGAAGTCGGGGGCGAAGCCGCCCTCGTCGCCGACGGCGGTGCTCAGGCCGTGGCCCTTGAGCACCGACTTGAGCGAATGGAAGATCTCGGTGCCCGCGCGCAATGCCTCGGAGAACGAGGAAAAGCCGACCGGCAGGACCATGAACTCCTGGAAGTCGACGTTGTTGTCGGCGTGGGCGCCGCCGTTGATGATGTTCATCATCGGCACCGGCAGCGAGACGTCGCCCTCGGTGATGCCGGACAGGTACTGCCACAGCGGCTGCTTCTTCGAGGCGGCCACGGCGTGCGCGGCGGCCAGCGACACGCCCAGCAGCGCGTTGGCGCCCAGGCGGCCCTTGTTCTCGGTACCGTCCAGGTCGATCAGGCGGCGGTCCAGGCCCTGCTGGTCGGCGGCGTCGAACCCGGCCAGCGCCTGGGCGATGGCGCCGTTGACGTTGGCCACCGCGTTCTTCACGCCCTTGCCCAGGTAGCGGGTCTTGTCGCCGTCGCGCAGCTCCACCGCTTCCTTGGTGCCGGTCGAGGCGCCGGAGGGCACCGCGGCGCGGCCGAACGCGCCGTCGGCCAGGGTGACTTCGGCTTCGAGGGTGGGGTTGCCGCGGCTGTCGAGGATCTCGCGGGCGTGGATCTTGGCAATGCTGGTCATGGAGAGGAGGGCCTGTCCGGTGGGGTGGAATCGGGCGTGAGTTTAACGGAGCCCGCCGCCCCCTGCCGCGTTCCGGCGCGCGTTTCGCCCGACGGCGGGCGGCCGCGCCGGTTGCCGCCGAAACCGTCCTACAGCGCCTGCTCGGCGAAGCCGTGGCGCTTGGTCACCGCGTCCAGCTCCAGCAGTGTCTCCAGCAGGCCTTCCATGCGGTCCAGCGGCCAGGCGTTGGGACCGTCGGACAGGGCCTTGGACGGGTCCGGGTGGGTCTCGGCGAACAGCCCGGCGATGCCCACGGCCACCGCCGCGCGCGCCAGCACCGGCACGAATTCGCGCTGGCCGCCGGAGCTGCCGCCCTGCCCGCCCGGCAGCTGCACCGAATGGGTGGCGTCGAACACCACCGGGCAGCCGGTGTCGCGCATCACCGCCAGCGAACGCATGTCGCTGACCAGATTGTTGTAGCCGAACGAGGCCCCACGCTCGCAGACCATGAGCTGCTCGTTGCCCGTGGACCGGGCCTTCTCGACCACCGGCTTCATTTCCCACGGCGACAGGAACTGGCCCTTCTTGATGTTCACCGGCTTGCCGGCCGAGGCCACCTTCCTGATGAAGTCGGTCTGGCGCACCAGGAAGGCCGGGGTCTGCAGCACGTCCACGACCGAGGCCACTTCGTCCATCGGAGTGTACTCGTGCACGTCGGTCAGCACCGGCACGCCGAGCTGGCGCTTCACCTCGGCCAGCACCTTCAGGCCTTCCTCCATGCCCGGGCCGCGGAAGCTGCTGCCGGAGGTGCGGTTGGCCTTGTCGAAGCTGGACTTGAAGATGAAGTTGATGCCCAGCCTGCCGGTGATCTCCTTCAGCCGGCCGGCGGTGTCCAGCTGCAGCTGCATCGACTCGATCACGCAGGGGCCGGCGATCAGGAACAGCGGTCGGTCCAGGCCGACCTCGAATCCGCACAGGTTCATGCGCGCGCCTCCTTCAGCAGCTTGCCGCCGGCCTTCTTCTCGCGCGCGGCGCGGATGAAGCCGACGAACAGCGGATGCCCCTCGCGGGGCGTGGACAGGAACTCCGGGTGCGCCTGGCAGGCCAGGAACCACGGGTGCGCCGCGCGCGGCAGCTCGACCATCTCCACCAACGTGTCGTCCAGCGACTTGGCGGAAATCACCAGGCCGGCGTCCTCCAGCTGGGTGCGGTAGCGGTTGTTGAACTCGTAGCGGTGGCGATGGCGCTCGGCCACCACGTCGCGGCCGTACAGCTCGCGCGCCAGGGTGCCCGGCTTGAGCCGCTGCTCCTGCAGGCCCAGGCGCATGGTGCCGCCCAGGTCCGAGCCCTCGCTGCGGCGCTCGATCTCGCCAGTGGCGGTGCGCCACTCGGTGATCAGGCCGATCACCGGGTGCGGGCACTGCTTGTCGTTCTCGGTGCTGTTGGCGCCCTCCAGGCCGGCGACGTGGCGCGCGTAGTCGACCACCGCCGCCTGCATGCCGTAGCAGATGCCGAAGTACGGCACCCGGCGCTCGCGTGCGTAGCGCGAGGTGAGCACCTTGCCCTCGAAGCCGCGGTCGCCGAACCCGCCGGGCACGAGGATGCCGTCCACGCCGTCCAGCAGCGCCTCGCCGCCCTGCTCGATGTCCTGCGATTCCAGCCACTTCAGGTTGACCCGGGTGCGCTGGCGCAGGCCGCCGTGCTTGAGCGCCTCGCCGACCGACTTGTACGCGTCCTTGTGGTCCACGTACTTGCCCACCACGGCAATGGTGACCTCGTCCACCGGGTGCAGGGTCGCGTCGACCGCGGCCTCCCACTCGGACAGGTCGGCCTCGCGCGCGACCGGCAGGCGCAGGCGTTCGGCCACCAGCGCGTCCAGGCCCTGGGCGTGCAGCTCCAGCGGCAGCTTGTAGAGCACGTCCACGTCCTTGACCGAGATCACCGCGCGCTCGGAAACGTTGGTGAACAGCGCGATCTTGCGCCGCTCGCCGTCGGGCAGTTCCTGCTCGCTGCGGCATAGCAGCACGTCGGGCTGGATGCCGATCGAGCGCAGCTCCTTGACCGAATGCTGCGTGGGTTTGGTCTTCAGCTCGCCCGCTGCGGCGATGAACGGCACCAGGGTCAGGTGCATGAACAGCGCCTTGTCCGGCCCGCGCTCGGCGCGGATCTGGCGGATGGCCTCGAGGAAGGGCAGCGATTCGATGTCGCCCACCGTGCCGCCGATCTCCACCAGCGCCACGTCGAAGCCCTCGGTGGCCTCGTCGATGCAGCGCTTGATCTCGTCGGTGATGTGCGGGATCACCTGGACGGTCGCGCCCAGGTAGTCGCCGCGGCGCTCCTTGCGGATGACGCTCTCGTAGATGCGTCCGGTGGTGACCGAGTTCCTGCGGCTCAGCCGGGTGCGCACGAAGCGCTCGTAGTGGCCCAGGTCCAGGTCGGTCTCGGCGCCGTCGTCGGTGACGTACACCTCGCCGTGCTGGAACGGGCTCATCGTGCCCGGGTCGACGTTGATGTAGGGGTCGAGCTTCATCATCGTCACGCGCAGTCCGCGCGCTTCGAGGATGGACGCGAGCGACGCGGCGGCGATGCCCTTGCCCAAGGAGGACACAACGCCGCCGGTAACGAAGATCAGGGGAGTCATGGCGGGGCTCCGGAAAGCCATAGTCTACCGGGTGGCCCGCCGTTGCCCAAGCCGGCCGCGCGCGGACGCAGCGTTCCGGCGCGCCCGCGACGGTGGCCGGTCAGCCCGGATCGCGCTCCTCTTCTTCCTCTTCGCGCTGCGGGCGGGCCTTGGCGCGGCTGTCCTGGCCGGCGCGGGCGGCCTCGCGGCGCTTGGCGCGCTCGGCGGCCTCCTCGCGCTCGCGCTGTTCCTGGGCCTTGTGGTCGGCCAGCGGCGTGGCCTGCTGGCCCTGGGACTGGCCCTGGCGGTTCTGCGCCAGCAGCGGGACGGCAGCGGCAGCGGCGGCGGCGGCCACGGCGCCCCAGAACAGGATGCGTTTCATGCGGTCCTCCTTTGCATCGGCGGGCCCTTCCCGCCTCGCGGCGGCGGCCGGCGGCTGCCGGCCGCGTCGCGCCACCCTTATACGCCTGCGCGGCCTGCGCCGCCCTGAACGGCCCCGGGCGTGCAAAAACCGGGGCCAGGCCGCACACTTCCGCGCTCGATCCCGCGATTCCCGTAAGGTTCATGAGCAGCCGTTACAACGCCGCCGACATCGAAGTCCTTTCCGGCCTGGACCCGGTCAAGCGCCGCCCGGGCATGTACACCGACACCTCGCGCCCGAACCACCTGGCGCAGGAGGTGATCGACAACGCGGTGGACGAGGCCCTGGCCGGCCACGCGCGCGAGATCGCGGTGACGCTGTACCGGGACGGCAGCTGCGAGGTGGCCGACGATGGCCGCGGCATGCCGGTGGACATCCATCCCGAAGAGAAGATCCCCGGCGTGGAGCTGATCCTCACCCGCCTCCACGCCGGCGGCAAGTTCAGCAACAAGAACTACACCTTCAGCGGCGGCCTGCACGGCGTGGGCGTGAGCGTGGTCAACGCGCTGTCCACGCTGGTGGAGGTGCACATCAAGCGCGAGGGCAGCGAGCACCGCATCACCTTCCGCAACGGCGACCGCGCCGAGCCGCTGCAGGTGGTGGGCAGCGTCGGCCGCAAGAACACCGGCACCCGCGTGCGCTTCTGGCCCGACCCGAAGTACTTCGACACCCCGAAGTTCAACGTGCGCGCCCTGCGCCACCTGCTGCGGGCCAAGGCGGTGCTGTGCCCCGGCCTGGTGGTCACGCTGCTGGACGAGGCCACCGGCGAACGCGACCGCTGGCATTACGAGGACGGCCTGCGCGACTACCTCAAGGGCGAGCTGGCCGGCCGCGAACTGCTGCCGCCGGAGTTGTTCGTCGGCGCCCTGGCCAAGGAAAGCGAGACGGTGGACTGGGCCGTGGCCTGGGTGCCGGAAGGCGAGCTGGTGCAGGAGAGCTACGTCAACCTGATCCCGACCGCGCAGCACGGCACGCACGTCAACGGCCTGCGCTCGGGCCTGACCGACGCGCTGCGCGAGTTCTGCGACTTCCGCAACCTGCTGCCGCGCGGCGTGAAGCTGGCCCCGGAGGACGTGTGGGACCGCGTGTCCTTCGTGCTGTCGCTGAAGATGACCGACCCGCAGTTCTCCGGCCAGACCAAGGAGCGGCTGAGCTCGCGCCAGGCCGCCGGATTCATCGAGGGCGCCGCCCACGACGCCTTCAGCCTGTGGCTCAACCAGCACGTGGACCTGGGCGAGCGGATCGCGCAGATCGCCATCGAGCGCGCCAGCGCGCGCCTGAAGACCGAGAAGCAGATCGTCCGCAAGAAGGTCACCCAGGGCCCGGCGCTGCCCGGCAAGCTGGCCGACTGCATCAGCCAGGACCTCTCGCGCACCGAGCTGTTCCTGGTGGAGGGCGATTCGGCCGGCGGCAGCGCCAAGCAGGCGCGCGACAAGGAGTTCCAGGCCATCCTGCCGCTGCGCGGCAAGATCCTGAACACCTGGGAGGTCGCGTCGGGCAGCGTGCTGGCCTCGCAGGAAGTGCACGACCTGGCCGTGGCCATCGGCTGCGACCCGGGCAAGGACGACCTGTCCGGGCTGCGCTACGGCAAGGTCATCATCCTGGCCGACGCCGACTCCGACGGCCTGCACATCGCCACCCTGCTCTCGGCGCTGTTCCTGCGCCACTTCCCCGCGCTGGTCGCGACCGGCCACGTGTTCGTGGCCATGCCGCCGCTGTTCCGCGTGGACGTGGGCAAGCAGGTGTTCTACGCGCTGGACGAGGAGGAGAAGCGCCTGCTGCTGGAGAGGATCGCGCGGGAGAAGTCCGAGTCCAGGAAGGGCATGGCGGGCCAGGTCAGCGTGACCCGGTTCAAGGGCCTGGGCGAGATGAACCCGCAGCAGCTCCGCGAATCCACCATCCACCCCGACACGCGCCGGCTGGTGCAGCTGACCGTGGACGACGGCGAGCAGACCCGCGCGCTGATGGACATGCTGCTGGCCAAGAAGCGCGCCGCCGACCGCAAGGCCTGGCTCGAGAGCAAGGGCGACCTGGCCTCCCTCGAGGTGTGACCCCCGCCGCCGGCAGGCGCCGGCCTTGCCGGCGATCCGGCGGATTCCTGCGGGCGCCGCCGAGCCGAGCCTCAGCCGGCGCCCAGCCGCGACTCCAGCTTCGCCAGCCGCACCGGCAGCTCCGAGCCGGGCACCAGCTGCTCGCGCAGCAGCGACGCGGCACGGCCTGCCTGCTCGCGTGCCTGTGCCGGCCGGCCGGCATCGAGCAGCACCTCGGCCAGCGGCACGCGATGGCGCGCGGTGGAGATGGTGTCGGCGCCGTACTGCGCCTCGGCCATGGCCACGGCCTGCTGCCAGGCGGGCACCGCCTCCGCGGCGCGGCCCTCGCGCTGCAGCAGCTCGGCCACGAGCACCTGGTGCCGGAACGCGAGCTCCGGCGGCTTGCCCCCCAGAAGCGGCTCCAGCGCGGCCAGGGTCTCGCGCGCGTCGGCGAAGCGGCGGCTGCGGATCTGCCATTCGGCCACGCCCAGGCGGGTGATCAGCACGTCCCGGGCATCCGGCTCCAGGCGCGCGGACCACACCTCCAGCGCGTGGGCGATCAGCGGCTCGGCCGCGGCCAGGTCGCCGTTGCGCATGAGCGCGCGCCCGAGGTTGGCCCCGGCGCGCAGGGTGGCGCCGTCGTCCGGGCCCAGCCTGGCCATGCGCAGCTCGTAGGAACGCCGGTACATCCGCAGCGCCTCCTCGGTGTTGCCCCGCGACTCCTCCAGGCTGGCGAAGTTGTTCAGGGTCACCGCGTAGCTCAGGCTGTCCTCGCCCTCCACGCCTTTCTCGATCTCCAGCGCGCGCGCGTAGTAGGCCGAGGCGCCGCGGTAGTCGCCCAGGTCCTGGGCGATGCCGGCCAGCTCGTGGTACACCGTGGCGGTGTTGTCGCTGTTCTCGCCGAACAGTTCCAGCGCCAGCGCCAGGTTCTGCCGGTGCAGCGCCTCCGCCTCGCGCAGCCGTCCCTGCTGGGCCACGGTGATGCCCAGCACCTGGCGCGTGACCCAAACGCCGTAGGAACGGTCGCCCTCGAGCTCGCGCTTCCTGGCCAGGGCGTCGCGCAGCGTGGCCTCGGACTTGGCCAGGTCCCCGCGCTTGCGGTACAGCAGGCCCAGGTTGTGCATGAGCCGGGCCACGTGCTGTTCGGCGTCCGGCAGGTCACGGCGCATCCGCAGGGAGTGCTCGAACGCGGTCTCGGCCTCGTCGAACCGCTCCTGGGCCATGAGCGCCAGGCCGAGCGAGTTCCACGCGCGGGCCGCCACCGCGCTTTCGGTCCCGTTCGCCTCGGCCAGCACCGCGAGCGAGCGGCGCGTCACCTCCTCGGCTTCCTTGCCGCGGCGGTCGTTGGCCAGCAGCGTCGCCAGCTCGTTCAGGGCGTCGGCGGCGTGCAGCGGCTGCGCCACCCGGGGCGACAGCAGCGCCTCGGCCGCGGTGCGCAGCAGTTCCTCGCCCTTCCGCGTCTGGCCGATGTTCATGTAGGCATGGCCCATCAGCTGCTGCACGCGCGCGTGCACCTCGGGCGAGCCGGCCAGCGCGTCGATCCGCTGCATGCCGGCGTCGAGCAGTTCGCGCACGGACACGTCCGTGGCATCCCGGCCCAGGTTGCGCGGGTCGGCGGCCTCGAACACGCCCAGCATGAACCGGCTCACCTCGCCGGCCACCTGCGCCTCGCGCTCGGCCCGGGCCCTCGCCTCGCCCAGCCGCCAGACGAACACGCAGACCAGCGCCAGCACCAGCGTGCCCACCGCCGTGGCCTGCCAGTGCCGGCGCAGCGCGCGCCGCAGGCGGTAGAGCGCGGTGCCGCGGCGGGCCACCACGGCGCGGCACTCGAGGTGCCGCTGCACGTCG
>DASRYN010000317.1:0-4141 GCA_035687185.1 Pseudoxanthomonas sp.
GTCGTAGCCCCACCAGTCGTCGTCGCCGCCGTAATAGGTCAGGCCCTTCTCGCCGGTGGTGGCGCTGTTGCCGCCGGTGCCGATGGACAGCTTGAGGAAGCCCTCCTCGGGCACGGTCAGGCCGCGCAGGTCGATCACGCCGCCGCCGAACTCGCCGGGGTAGCGCGCCGAGTAGGTCTTCTGCACGGTCACGCCCTCCAGCACCTCGCTGGGGAACAGGTCCAGCGGCACCACGCGCTGCAGCGGCTCGGGGCTGGGCAGCGGCGAGCCGTTGAACAGGGCCGAGGAGTAGCGCTCGCCGAGGCCGCGGACGTAGACGAACTTCTCGCCGACCACGCTCAGCCCGCTGACGCGGGTCAGCGCCTGGGCGGCGTCGCTGTCGCCGGTGCGCTGCAGGTCCTCGCGGGTCACGAAGGTGGCCACTTCGGTGGTGTGCTGCATCGGCTCGGGGATGTGCTCCCCGCGTACCTGGACGGAATCGAGCTGGACCGCGGCGGCCACGGCCGCGGTGGCGGCGTCGGCGGACTGCTCGGCCCAGGCGGGCGTCGCCAGCGCGGCGGCGACGGCCAGGCACAGGCTGGAGCGGGGCGGTCCGATGCGGGGTGGTTTGGACATCATGGAGGATAGCCTTGGCTGCGGAGGGCAGGCGGAAGGGAAACGTCGTGCGGCGCGGCGGCGAAGGACGCCGCCGCGCCGCGTAGCGCGGCGGAGGCCTGCGTCAGCAGGGCTTGTCCGCCGTCAGGCCGCAGGTCCAGCCCTGCCACCAGGTGTCGGCCGAGTTCTTCACGCCGCCGATGTAGTCCACGTTCTGGAAGAAGGAGTGGACTCCGCTCAGGTTGGCGTACGGGGTCACCGCCGACTCGTTGGCGCCGTTGACGAAGGTCGAGGCCAGGGTCGAGGTGCCGTTGGCGACGTTGTTGGTGCCGGCGTTGAACGCGGCCTCCGCCGTGGCGCCGGAGAAGGCGGTCGGGCAGGAGAAGAACACCGAGTGGAAGGTGCCGGTGGTGTTGGCGTCGGCGATGTTCAGGCAGGTGGCGCCGTTGCCGCTGCCGCCGGCCGGGCGGGTTACCACGGTGTTGTAGAAGCTGGCCTGGGTGCCCTGGTTCAGCTCGATCGCCACGCCGCCGCCGGCGCGACCGACGTAGGTGAAGTTGGCGATCCTGGGCTTGGAGTAGGGCTCGCGGCGGATGGCGCTCCACTCGTTCATGCGGTCGCCGCCGTTGGCGCGCTGCACCACGATGCCGAACTGCGCGCCGCCGTCCCAGCCGGTGTCGGTGTCCAGGCTGTCGTCGTCGTTGCCGGTCAGCACGATGTGGCGCAGGTTGACCGTGCCGCCGAAGATCTCGATGCCGTCGTCGGAGCTGTTGTGGACCTGGATGTGGTCGGCGGTGGTGGCGCGGCCGACGCCGCCGAAGGTGATGCCGTTGAGCTCGTTGTTGGCGGCGATGGTGTAGCCGGAGTGCTGCACGCGCACGTAGCGCAGGCGGCCGCTGTTGTCGTTCGGGTTGTTGCCGCCATAGAAGACGTTGTTCACGCCCTCGATGAGCGCCTGGCACTCCGGCGTGCCCGACACGGTCTCGCCCGGGCAGGCGCTGATCGGCGCGCGGCCCAGGATGACCACGCCGCCCCACTGGCCGATGGAGTCCACGTTGGTCTCGCCCTCGACGCTGGCGCGCGAGGTGAACACGATCGGGTCGCTGGCGGTGCCCTCGGCGAAGATCTGCGAGCCGCGGTTGACCACCAGGAAGTCGGCGCCGGCCGAGCCGAAGAAGCGCACGCCGGGTTCCACGGTCAGGATGCCGGTCTGCGCGCCGGCCACCGGGGCCGAGGCGTTGCCGCCGGCGTCGTCGCCGACGTTGACCTGGCCGTTGATCGCGTAGATCACGCCGTCCAGCTTCTCGATGACCAGGTTGCCGACGATGCGGTTGGGCAGCTGGCAGGCGCGCAGCGTGCCGCCGGCGACGGTGCCGACGTTGGCGAAGCCCGTCGGGCAGTTCTCGGCCGGGCCGGCGGCCGGCGGCGGCGAGGTCGGCGGCGGGGTGGTCGGCGGCGGCGTGGTCGGCGGCGGAGCCGGCGGGAAGGCGCCTTCGCCCGGGGAAACGACGCTGTCGGCGCCGCCGCCGCAGGCGCTCAGGGCCAGTGCGGCGCCGAAAGTCATCAGCAGGGTCTTGGTGTTGTTGCGGACAGGCATTTCCTCTATCTCCGGTCGTTGGACGGGTGGTCCGGGCGAGCAAAAAAGCGTTAAGAAGGCTGTATAGGAAACTTGCGTGACAAAGCGGTTACCGCCCGCGTCGCGCGCATCCGCTGCGGGCAATGGGCGGCCGTCGGCGATCGCGTCGCCGTGCACGCCATGTTTCAGCAGCTTTGTTGCAGCCGTATGTTGTTCATGCGACGCGCGCGGCCTGCTGCATCCGCGCGCGCGGCTGCGGCACAATGGCGTGCATGGATCGCAGGCAGCTTCCCGACGAACTCGAGCAGTGGGTGGTGCGGCAGGCGGTGGCCGGCGCCGACCCGGAAGACGTGCTGCGCCCGCTGCGCGAGGCGGGCTGGGACGAACAGGACGCGGTGGACGCGGTGCAGGAGGCGGTCGCCCGCTTCCTCGAGCGCAGGTCGCAGGAAGCCGGGCTGCCGCTGCCCTGCCCGGTGCCGGTGCCGATCGGCATCAACGGCCCCTCGGTGCTCGACGCCGGCGACCGCGAGGTGCACGTGCTGATGAGCCTGATGCTGCCGCGCGTGGTGGTGTTCGGCGGGCTGCTGTCGGACGATGAGTGCGACGCGCTGGTCGAGCTTTCGCGGCCCGGGCTGCGCCGCTCGACCACGGTGGACATGCGCACCGGCGGCGACCAGGTGCACGCCGACCGCACCAGCCGCGGCACCTTCTTCACCCGCGGGGAGAACGCGCTGTGCCGGCGCATCGAGGCGCGCATCGCGCGGCTGCTGGACTGGCCGCTGGAGAACGGCGAGGGATTGCAGGTGTTGCACTACCCGCCGGGCGCGGAGTATCGCCCGCATTACGACTACTTCGACCCGGCCGAGCCGGGCGGCGAGGTGTTGCTGCGTCGCGGCGGCCAGCGCGTGGCCACGCTGGTGATGTACCTCAACACGCCGCGCCGCGGCGGCGCCACCTCATTCCCCGACGCCCGGCTGGAGGTGGCGGCGGTGAAGGGGAACGCGGTGTTCTTCAGCTACGACCGCGCGCACCCGATGACGCGCACGCTGCATGCCGGCGCGCCCGTGGTCGAAGGGGAGAAGTGGATCGCGACCAAGTGGCTGCGGGAGCGGCGGCACGACTGAGCGCGCCGCGGCCGGCCGTCGCCGCCTCCGACCGGCCCCCGGGTGCGGGCGGGCCCGGCGCGTTCAATCCCCGGGCAGGGCGAGGGTCTTGTGCTCGTACCTGCACAGGTCGCGGATCGGGCAGCGCGGGCATTCCGGCCGGCGCGCCTTGCAGGTGTAGCGACCGTGCAGGATCAGCCAGTGGTGCGCGTCCTGCAGGAATTCCGGCGGCACCACCCGCAGCAGGCCTTCCTCCACCTCGCGCACGTCCTTGCCCGGTGCCAGCCCGGTGCGGTTGGCGACCCGGAAGATGTGGGTGTCCACCGCGATGGTCGGCTCGCCGAAGGCGGTGTTCAGCACCACGTTGGCGGTCTTGCGGCCCACCCCGGGCAGCGCCTCCAGCGCCGCGCGGTCGCGCGGCACCTGGCCGCCGTGTTTCTCCAGCAGGATGCGGCTGGCGGCCACCACGTTCCTGGCCTTGGCGTTGAACAGGCCGATGGTGGAGATGTAGCGCTTCAGCCCTTCCTCGCCGAGCTCGACGATCCGCTGCGGCGTGTTGGCCACCGGGAACAGCCGCCGCGTGGCCTTGTTCACGCCCACGTCGGTGGCCTGCGCCGAGAGCGCCACCGCCACCAGCAGTTCGAACGGCGTGGAGTACTCCAGCTCGGTGGTCGGGTGCGGGTTGAGCTCGCGCAATCGCGCGAACAGCTCGCGCACATCGTCCGGCGGCAGGCCGCGGCTCGGCCGGCGTGCCGCAGGGCGGCGCGGGGGCGTGGCGGATGCAGGCGGCGCGGCGGGGCGGCCGCGGCGGGACGGGAGCGGCATCAGGAACTCCGTCCGGCGGCGCGCGCGCGGGCGCGGGCCAGCG
>DASRYN010000318.1:0-3270 GCA_035687185.1 Pseudoxanthomonas sp.
CGCTTCATCGCGCGGGGGCGCGGCTCAGCGGCGCGCCAGGATCGCCCGCGCCAGCGCCATGTCGCTGGCCCGGCGCAGCGACGGATCACGCTCGCGCAGGGTGCGCAATGCCGCTTCCAGGCGCGCGCTGCGCACCCGGCCGTCGCTGGCGACGAAGCCGGCCGCGTCTTCGCGCGCCTCGCGCACCAGCTTGTCGTCGCCGGAGGTGCTGCCCGAGGACGCCGAGGTGCCGGCGGACGAGGCGCTCGCCGAGGTGCCGGCGAAACTGGAAGCGAAGGCGGCCGGGGCGGCGCACAGCAGCGCCAGCGCGGCGGGAAGGAGGATGCGGTTCATGCGTTGGCGGTTCCGGTGGGCGGGCCTGGCGGCCGTTGCCCGAAGCCTAACCGCGGCCGCGCCGGATGCCCATACGCGCGCGGCCGGTTCAGGGGTCGAACAGCTTGCCGGGGTTCAGGATGCCGTTGGGGTCGAACACCCGCTTGACCCCGCGCATCAGCGCGATCTCCGCCGGGGACCGGGTGCTGTCCAGGTACGGCTTCTTGACCAGGCCGATGCCGTGCTCGGCGGAGATGCTGCCGCCGTGCTCGTGCAGCGCCTGCGCCAGCAGCTTGGTCACCTGCTCGCAATGGGCGACGAAGTCCGCGCCGGGCACCCCGTCGGGCTTGAGCACGTTGATGTGCAGGTTGCCGTCGCCGATGTGGCCGAACCAGACCACCTCGTACTGCGGGTAGGCGCCGCCGAGCAGCGCCTGCGCCCGCTCCAGGAACGCCGGCATGGCCGAGACCCGCACCGACACGTCGTTCTTGTACGGCGTGTAGCGCGCGATCGACTCGGTGATGCCCTCGCGCAGGCGCCACAGCTGCGCCGCCTGCGCCCCGCTCTGGCTGATCACGCCGTCCACGATCCAGCCCTGCTCCATGCAGTGCTCGAAGGCGGCCATGGCCGCGGCCTCGGCCGCCTCGTCGCCGCCGTCGAACTCGGTGACCACGTAGTACGGATGGGTCTCGGCGAACGGGGCCTGCGCGCCGTGCGCCAGCACGTGGCGCAGGGCCACGTCGGTGAAGAACTCGAACGCCTCCAGCCGCAGCCGCGCGCGGAACTCGGCGAACACCCGCATCAGCACCTCGAACGAGGGCAGCGCCAGCAGCATCACGCTGCCCGCCGGCGGTGGGTCGGCCAGGCGCAGGGTCGCCTCGACCACGATCCCCAGCGTGCCCTCCGAGCCGATCATCAGGTGGCGCAGGTCGTAGCCGCTGGAGTTCTTGACCAGGCCGCGGTTGAGGTCCAGCACCTCGCCGGTGCCGGTCACCACCTTCAGCCCGGCGACCCACTCGCGGGTGTTGCCGTAGCGGATCACGCGGATGCCGCCGGCGTTGGTGGCGATGTTGCCGCCGATGGAACACGAGCCGCGCGCGGCGAAGTCCACCGGGTACTGGAGGCCGCGTTCGCGCGCGGCCTCCTGCACCGCTTCCAGCGCGATGCCGGCCTGCACGGTCAGGCTGCGGTCGACCGGGTCGAACTCCAGCACCCGGTTCATGCGCTCCAGGCTCAGCACCAGCTCGCCGTTGGCGGCCACCGCGCCCCCGGACAGGCCGGTGCGGCCGCCGGAGGTCACCACGGCGACGCCGTGGCGGTTGGCCCAGCGCACCACCTCGCACACCTCCTCCACCGTGCCCGGCAGCGCGATGGCCAGCGGCGCGGGCATCCAGCGCCGGGTCCAGTCGCGGCCGTAGTGCTCCAGGTCGGCGGCATCGGTCTTCAGGCGCAGGTCGGGCGCCGACTGCAGCAGTTCGGCGAGGCGGACATCGGTCATGAGCGTGGGGTGCGCGGGCGTGGGAGCGCGCAAGCGTGCCAGCCGGCGCCCGCAGCGTCCAGCGCGGCGGCCAGCGAGCGGAAACGCGGCTGCCGATCCGTTTCCAGGGCAACTTTCGTCGGCGCGCGATTGCGCCGGAACGCCGCACACGGTGTTCCGCGGCACCGTCGAAAACGGCCATGACGCAGTGCGGAAAACCGGCACCGCATCTGGCATAGTCTGCGGCTCCCCAGAACCACCCCGGAAGCCGACGGCATGTCGCCCAAGAAGACCTCGTACCCGAAGCAGGACATCCGCGTATTGCTGCTGGAGGGCGTCAGCCGCACCGCGCTGGAGACGTTCCGCGCGGCCGGCTACAGCCAGATCGAGTTCCACGAGAAGTCGCTGCCGGAGGACGAGCTCAAGGCGCGCATCGCCGAGGCGCACATCGTGGGCATCCGCTCGCGCACCTACCTCACCGCCGAGGTGCTGGCCGAGGCCAAGCGGCTGATCGCGGTGGGCTGCTTCTGCATCGGCACCAACCAGGTGGACCTGGAGGCGGCCGAGCTGGCCGGCATCCCGGTGTTCAACGCGCCCTATTCCAACACCCGCAGCGTGGCCGAGCTGGTGGTGGCGCAGGCGGTGATGCTGATGCGCGGCATCCCGCAGAAGAACGCGCAGTGCCACCGCGGCGGCTGGTCCAAGTCCGCCGCCGGCAGCCACGAGGTGCGCGGCAAGACCCTGGGCATCATCGGCTACGGCCACATCGGCACCCAGGTGGGCGTGCTGGCCGAGGCCATGGGCATGAACGTGATCTTCCACGACATCGAGACCAAGCTCTCGCTGGGCAACGCGCGCGCGGCGGCCGGGCTGGAGGACCTGCTCGCCCGCGCCGACGTGGTGACCCTGCACGTGCCGGAGACGCCGGCCACCAAGAACATGTTCGGCGCCGCGCAGATCGCGGCGATGAAGCCCGGCGCGCACCTGATCAACGCCTCGCGCGGCACGGTGGTGGACATCGACGCGCTGGCCGCGGCGCTGGAGTCCGGCCACCTGGGCGGCGCCGCGGTGGACGTGTTCCCGGTCGAGCCCAAGGGCAACAACGACCCCTTCGTCTCGCCGCTGACGAAGTTCGACAACGTGATCCTGACCCCGCACATCGGCGGCAGCACGCTGGAGGCGCAGGACAACATCGGCGTGGAGGTGGCGGCCAAGCTGGTGCGCTACAGCGACAACGGCTCGACCCTGTCGGCGGTCAACTTCCCCGAGGTCACCCTGCCCGAGCACGAGGGCAGCACGCGCCTGCTGCACATCCACCGCAACGTGCCCGGCGTGCTCTCGCAGGTCAACGAGATCTTCAGCCGCCATGCGGTCAACATCGACGGCCAGTTCCTGCGCACCGATCCCAAGGTCGGCTATGTGGTCATCGACGTGGCCGCGGACGAGCTGCAGGCCGCCGCGCTGAAGGAAGAGCTCGCCGC
>DASRYN010000319.1:0-5037 GCA_035687185.1 Pseudoxanthomonas sp.
AAGGCGCGGCCTAACGCGCGCGCCGCCCCGGGCAGCCGGCGCGGCGCGAGCGCGCGCCAGGGCAGCGCCGGCGACAGCGGCGGCGCCTCCCAGGCCAGGCCCAGCGCCTGCGCCAGGGCCTCGGCCTGGCGGCGGTTGCCGGCGTGCCCGTCGGTGAGCACGCAGGCCTGGATGGGCGGAGGGCGTTGCGGAAACGACATCAATTCGTTCCGGATGGGTTTCGCTAAACCACGGTTGCAACACTCTACACTGGCGCCACTTCCCGCCGGCCGGACGCGCCGGCGCCCTTTCCGATCGAGGACGATCATGGCCCAACCCCTGAACGACGCCGCGCTCGACCAGCTGTTCCGCACCGCGCGCACCTACAACGCCTTCGGCGGCGAGGTGAGCGACCAGACGATCCGCCAGCTCTACGACCTGCTCAAGTGGGGCCCGACCCAGGCCAACACCACGCCGGCGCGCTTCGTGTTCGTGAAGTCGCCCGAGGCCAAGGCCAAGCTCGGCCCGGCGCTGGACCCGGGCAACTACCGGAAGACCATGGACGCGCCGGTGACGGTGATCATCGGCCGCGACGAGGATTTCCACGACAAGCTGCCCTACCTGTTTCCCCACGTCGATGCCCGGGCCTGGTTCGACGGCCCGCGCCAGTCGCGCGAGAAGCCCTCGCTGCGCAACATGGCGCTGCAGGCCGCGTACCTCATCCTGGCCGCGCGTGCGCTGGGGCTGGACGCCGGGCCGATGACCGGCTTCGACAACGCCAAGGTCGACGAGGCGTTCTTCGCCGGCACTGGCATCAGGTCCGACATCCTGGTCAACCTGGGCCACGGCGACCCCGCCAGCATCTACCCGCGCTCGCCGCGCCTGCCGTTCGACGAAGCCGCACGCATCGCGTAAACCGCCGCCACCCCGGCCACAACGAGGAACCACCCATGCGCATCCGCCTGTCCGCCATCGCCCTGGTCGCCGCCCTGGCCGCCGCCCCCGCCGTCGCCGCCCCGGTGACCTACCAGCTCGATCCCACCCACACCAACGTCCTGGCGCAGTGGAGCCACTTCGGCTTCTCCAACCCGTTCGCCAACTTCGGCGACGTGCAGGGCACCCTGGTGTACGACCCGGCCAACGTGGCCGCCTCGCGCGTGGAAGTGACCCTGCCGCTCTCGGGCCTGACCGGCTTCTCCGGCAAGTTCGACGAACACCTGCGCAGTGCCGACTTCTTCGACGCGGCCAAGTACCCGACCGCCACCTTCAGGAGCACCCGGGTGGAGGCCGCCGGCGAAGGCAAGCTCAAGGTCACCGGCGACCTGACCATCAAGGACATCACCCGCCCGGTGGTGCTGGACGTGACCCTCAACAAGTCCGGCGAGCACCCGATGCTGAAGGTGCCGGCCATCGGATTCGACGCCACCGCCACCATCCGCCGCTCCGACTTCGGGGTGGGCGCCTACGTGCCGCACGTCGGCGACGAGGTGGTCCTGCGCATCACCACCGAAGCCTCGGTGCCCAAGGCCAAGTAAGCCGGCGGCTCCTCCCTCCCGCCGCGCGCCGGCCCGTTGCCGCGGGCCGGCGTTTTTGCGTCCGCCGCCGCCCCGGCGCGCTAGAATTGCCGCCCGGTTCCGTTCCGATCCACGCCATGACCACCACCGACGCCGCGCCCGCCAACGCCCAGAAGCGTTACACCGTGCACCGCAGCGACCTGCCGCTGAGCTGCCCGACCGCGGAGATGGCGCTGTGGAACTCGCACCCGCGCGTGTACCTGCCCATCCAGGACGCGCCCGACCTGCGCGCGCAGTGCCCGTACTGCGGCGCCGTGTACGAACTGGCCGACTGAGCCGCCGCCCGTCGGGCCGGCCCGCGCGATGCGCCGCCTGACCGTGGTCCAGTTGCTGCCGGCGCTGGAATCCGGCGGCGTGGAGCGTTCGACCCTGGAGATCGCCGCCGCGCTGGCCGCGGCCGGCCACCGCGCGGTCGTGGTCTCCGCCGGCGGTCGCCTGGTGCCCGCGCTGCGCCAGGCCGGCGCCGAGCACGTGGCGCTGGACATCGGCCGCAAGTCGCCGGCCGTGCTGCGCCACCTGCCCGCGCTGCGCCGGCTGCTGCTGGACGAGGGCGCCGACATCCTCCACGCGCGCTCGCGCCTGCCGGCCTGGCTGGGGTGGATGGCGCTGCGCACGCTGCCGCAAGCGCGGCGCCCGCACTGGGTCACCACCGTGCACGGGCTCAACTCGCCCGGCCGCTACAGCGCGGTGATGGCCAGCGGCGAGCGGGTGGTGTGCGTCTCCCGGACCGTGCGCGAATACGTGCTCCGGCATTACCCGCGGGTCGACCCGGCGCGGCTGCGGGTGATCCCGCGCGGCATCGACCCGTCGCAGTTCCCGCGGCGCCCGCAGCCGGACCCGGAGGCGCGCGCCCGCGTCGCGGCCGTGCATCCCGCGCTGGCCGGTGACGGGCCGCTGCTGCTGCTGCCCGGCCGCGGCACCCGGCTCAAGGGTCATGCCGACGCCCTGCACCTGCTGGCCGCGCTGCGCGCCGGCCCCTGCCCGCAAGCGCGGCTGTGGCTGCCCGGGGCGCGCGAGCCCGGCCGCGAGGCCTACCTGCGTGAACTGGAAGCGCAGGCCGCGCGCCTGGGCGTGGCCGGGGCGGTGCTGTTCACCGCGCCCACCGCGGGCATCGCCGAGGCCTACGCCGCAAGCGACCTGGTGCTGCAGCTCTCGCGCAAGCCGGAGGCCTTCGGCCGCACCGTGCTCGAGGCGCTGTCGGTGGGCCGGCCGGTGCTGGGCTGGGCGCACGGCGGCGTGGGCGAGCTGCTGGCCCAGCTGCAGCCCGGCGGTGCGGTGCCGGCCTTCGATCCGCACGCGCTGGCCGCCGCGGCCGTCGCCCTGCTGCGGGCGCCACCGCCGGCGGTGGCCGTTCCCTTCACCCTGCAAGCGATGCAGCAGGCGACCCTGGACGTGTATGCCGAACTGGCCGGCTGAGCGCGACCCGGCGCCGCGCCACGCCTGGGCCTGGACCCCGTGGTGGGTGCTGGCCTGCGTGGCGCTGTGGCCGCTGCCCGGCCCGGCCGAGGCGCTGCTCGCGCTGGGCGCGCTGGCGGTGCTGGCGCAGCTGGCGGTGGCGCTGGCGCGCGGTCGCACCCTGCCGCTGGACCGGCGCGCCGCCGTCCTGGCCGCGGCCGTGTTCGCCGCCTACTGGCTGCCGGAAGCGCTTTCCGCACCCGACGCGCTGGACCGCGGCCGCGCGCTGAAGGAAGCCGTGGCCGACCTGCGTTACCTGCCTTTCCTGTGCGGGGTGGTGATCGCGCTGCACGATCCCGCCGGCCGCCGCACGGTGTTCGTCGGCCTGGCGCTGGTGGCCGCGGCCTGGACGGTGGATGCGCTGCTGCAGGCCGTCGCCGGCGCCAGCCCGCTGTTCCTGGGCCTGGACGCGCTGCGGCGGGCGACGTCGGGCGAGCCCTTCTGCCCGGCGGCGGAAATGCTGGCCCCGGACCGCATCAACGGCGTGTTCGGCGCCTGCAACCCCAAGCTGGGGCTGGTGCTGGCCAGCCTGTCGCCGCTGGCCCTGGCCGCCGCCGGACGCCGCGGCGCGCTGGCATGGAGCGCGGCGGCGCTGGCGCTGGGCGCGGCCATCCTGCTGGCCGGTGCGCGCGCCGCGTGGCTGGCCTATGCGCTCGTGCTGGCGTTCTCCGGATGGCGGGCGCTGGGCGGGCGCCGGCTGCTGGCCTTCGCCGCGGCGGGGGCACTGGCGCTGGCCGTGCTGTACCTGGCCTCGCCGCCGGTGCAGCAGCGCCTGGCGCGCACCGCCGCGGTGCTGCACGGCGACGCGGGGCTGGACGATGCGCTGTCCGGCCGCGTGCGCATCTGGCAGGGCGCGGCCTGCATGGCCGCGGCCCACCCGGTCAACGGCGTGGGCGTGCGCGGCTTCCGGCTGGCGTGGGAGGACTGCGATCCCGCCCCCGGGCAGGCGCCGGCCTGGGGCGGCGGCGGGGCCTACCACGCGCACCAGCTGCTGCTGGAACTGCTCAGCGAGACCGGCACCGTGGGGCTGCTGCTGTGGCTGGCCGGGACCTGGGCGGTGTGGCGCAGCTGGCGCGGCGCCGATGCGGCCGCGCGCGCGCGCGCGCGGCCGGCGCTGCTGGCGCTGGCGGTCACGGTGTTTCCGCTCAACACGCACTTGGCGTTCTATTCCACCTTCTGGGGCGGGCTGACGTTGCTGCTGGCGGGACTGTACGCCGGCGCGCTGCACGGGCGGCCGGGCGCCGGCGATGGCGACGCGGCGTCCTACCGCGCGGGCCGGTCGTAGTAGCCGCTGCGACCGTGCGGCTGGCGCTTGAAGCGGCGGTGGATCCACAGGTACTGGGCCGGCGCTTCGCGCACCATCGCCTCGATGGCCGCGTTGACCCGTGCGGTGTCGGCCACCGCGTCGGTGCCGGGGAAGTCCGCCAGCGGCGGGGCCACCCGCAGCACGTAGCGCCCGCCCTCGCGGCGGTGGAAGAACGGCACCACCGCGCAGCCGGTCAGCCGCGCCAGCTGGTGGGTGGCGGTGATGGTCGAGGCCGGCATGCCGAAGAACGGCGCGAACACGGTGTCCTTGCCGCGCATGTCCTGGTCGGGGGCGTACCACAGCAGCCCGCCGCGCTTGAGGTGGCGCACCGCGCCGCGCAGGTCGCTGTTGGCGAACATGGCCGTGGCGTAGCGCAGGCGGCCGCGCTTGACCGCCCATTCCATCACCGGGTCGCGGTGGCGGCGGTACATCCCCGCCAGCGGCACGTGGCGGCACAGCAGCCGGCCGCACATCTCCAGGGTCATGAAGTGGCCGGAGACCAGCAGCACGCCGCGACCCTCGCGGCGCAGCGCCTCCAGGTGCTCCAGGCCCTCCACGCGCGTGCGCGGCAGGATCGGCCCCAGCCCGCCCCACCACGCGCGCGCGAACTCGAACAGGCCGATGCCCAGCGCATCGAAGCTCTCGCGCAGCAGCGCCCGCCGCCACTGCGGCGGCTGCCCGGGAAAGCACAGGTCGATGTTCGCCTCGGCCGCGCGCCGGCGG
>DASRYN010000320.1:0-4194 GCA_035687185.1 Pseudoxanthomonas sp.
TAGGCGCCGGCCTCGGTGTGGCCGGGGCGCTCGTCGTCTTCGCTGGCCGGTTCCTGGCGCTCGTCGCGCACGCCCGGCAGCAGCAGGCCGATGTCGGCCAGCAGCGCGGCGGTCGCGCCCAGTTCGGCGGAGGAATCCGGCAGCATGCGCTTGGCCAGGCGCGAGGCCAGCAGCGCGCGCTGCTGCAGCCGGGCGCGGTCGACGGCGCTGCTGCCGGGCAGCGAGAACACCTCGCAGGCCAGCACCAGGTCGCGCAGGGTGGCGATGCCCAGGCGGGTCACGGCCGCGCGCAGGTCGGTGATGGTGCGGCCGTTGGAGAAGTAGGCCGAGTTGCACAACTGCAGCACCTTGGCGGCGATGGCCGGGTCGGCCGCCACCAGGCGCGCGATGTCGGCGGCGCTGGTGTCGTCGTCGGCCTCCAGCGCGTTCATCAGGCGCAGGTACAGCTGCGGCGGCGGCGGCAGCTGCTCCACGCGGCCGATGCGCTGGCCCAGCACCGGGTTGTCCAGCAGCTCGCGCAGTTCCTCGAGGCTGCCGACCGCTTCCAGCAGCAGTTCCGGCGCCAGCGGCGCGGGCAGGAAGCGGTGGGCCAGGCCGATGATCCGCGCCGGCGGCGTCTGCCCGCCCTCGATCACGGCGATGCGCGAGGTTTCCGGGCGCAGGGTGCGCACCTGGCCCAGCAGCGTGGCCGGCGGCAGGTCCGCCAGGCCGGGCGCGACCAGGACCACGTCCAGCGGCCCGGCGGCGGCGCGGACCATGGCGGCGCTGGCGTCGGCACAACGCTCGACTTCCCAGTCCTGGCCCATGTCCGAGACCAGCTCGACCAGATCGGCCGGGAACGCGGCCTCATCGCCGACGAACAGAATGCGCACGGAAACCTCCCTCGGATGGGCACGGACGCGGGCGCCGGGCCGGCGCTCGCCGCTGTCGTTATCGGTAACCCCGGGGAGAAGTTGAGCATATCCGCGCCGTGCATGGCGGCGCGGGTGCGGAACTGTGCGGCAGTTCCGCTTTTCGGCCCGGGCGGCGCGCGCCGCCCGGGCGCCGGTTCAGGCCTGGTCGGCCGCGCGCTGGATGGCCTCGCGCAGGATCTGGCGGGCTTCGTCGGCGCCGCCCCAGCCGTCGATCTTGACCCACTTGCCCTTCTCCAGGTCCTTGTAGTGCTCGAAGAAGTGGCCGATGCGGTCCAGCCAGTGCTGCGAGACCTGGGCCACGTCCTCGACGTGGGCGTAGCCGGCGAAGATCTTGGGCACCGGCACGGCCAGGATCTTCTCGTCGCTGCCGGCCTCGTCGGTCATCTTCAGCACGCCCACTGGGCGGCAGCGCACCACCGAGCCCGGCACCAGCGGCAGCGGCAGCACCACCAGCACGTCGGCCGGGTCGCCGTCGCCGCACAGGGTGTGCGGGACGTAGCCGTAGTTGCACGGGTAGCGCATGGGCGTGGACAGGATGCGGTCGACGAAGATCGCGCCGCTTTCCTTGTCCACCTCGTACTTGACCGGTTCGGAATCCTTCGGGATCTCGATGATGACGTTGATTTCCTCGGGCGGGTTGCGCCCGGAACTGACCTGGTCGAGGCCCATCTGCTGCTCCGTAGGGATGCGGGGTGTGAAAGGCGGCCATTTTACGCGCTCGGCTGCTGCGGCGCACAAAGCCCGGGAAGGGCCGCGGCCCCGGCGGGAGCGGGCCGGCCCCGGGCGGGGCGGGCAAGGGGCCGCTCCCGCGGACCCTGGCCGACCGTGCGGACGCGGGGGCACGGGGTCCCGCGCATATCGCGCCACGGCCCTGCCGGGGGCGCCCGCACCCGCGATGGCCGCCCGGAGGCAGGTGGGCCCGGTCGCGCAGTGCCCGCCGGCGCGTCGCCGCCGCGGCTGCCCGCGGAACGGCGCGGCCCGGAAAAAAGAAGCCCCGGCCTGGGCCGGGGCTCCGTGCGCGCCCGGCCGGCGCGCTACAGCAGCGGGACCAGCAGCAGCGCCACGATGTTGATGATCTTGATCAGCGGGTTGATCGCCGGCCCCGCGGTGTCCTTGTAGGGATCGCCGACCGTGTCGCCCGTGACCGCGGCCTTGTGCGCCTCGCTGCCCTTGCCGCCGTGGTGGCCGTCCTCGATGTACTTCTTGGCGTTGTCCCAGGCGCCGCCGCCGGTGGTCATCGAGATCGCCACGAACAGCCCGGTGACGATGGTGCCGATCAGCAGCCCGCCCAGCGCCTTCGGGCCCAGCAGCAGGCCCACCACGATGGGCACCGCCACCGGCAGCAGCGACGGCACGATCATCTCGCGGATGGCCGAGCGCGTGAGCATGTCCACGGCGCGGTCGTACTGCGGCTTGGCCGTGCCCTGCATGATCCCGGGGATCTCGCGGAACTGGCGGCGCACTTCCTCCACCACCGCGCCGGCCGCGCGGCCCACCGCCTCCATCGCCATCGCGCCGAACAGGTACGGGATCAGGCCGCCGACCAGCAGGCCGATGATCACGGTATGGTCGGACAGGTCGAAGGCATAGGCCTGGCCCGGGTTGCTGGCCTGCAGGTTGTGCGTGTAGTCGGCGAACAGCACCAGCGCCGCCAGCGCCGCCGAGCCGATCGCGTACCCCTTGGTCACCGCCTTGGTGGTGTTGCCCACGGCGTCCAGCGGGTCGGTGACGTTGCGCACCTCCGGCGGCAGTTCGCTCATCTCGGCGATGCCGCCGGCGTTGTCGGTGATGGGGCCGTAGGCGTCCAGCGCCACGACCATGCCGGCCATCGACAGCATCGCGGTGGCCGCGATGGCGATGCCGTACAGGCCGCCCAGCGCGTACGAGCCCCAGATCGCCACGCACACCGCCACCACCGGCAGCGCCGTGGACTTCATCGACACGCCCAGGCCCGCGATGATGTTGGTGCCGTGGCCGGTGGTCGAGGCCGCGGCGACGTGGCGCACCGGCGCGTACTGGGTGCCGGTGTAGTACTCGGTGATCCACACGATCAGGCCGGTGAGCACCAGGCCGATCAGCGCGCAGCCGTACAGCGCGCCGGCGCCGTGCTGGCCGTCGCCCATCAGCGCGGTGGTGATGGGCCAGAAGGCGATGGCCGCCAGCACGCCGGAGACGATCACGCCCTTGTACAGCGCGCCCATGATCGAACCGCCCTCGCGGGCGCGCACGAAGAACGCGCCGATGATGGAGGCGATGATCGAGGCCCCGCCCAGCACCAGCGGGTAGAGCACCGCGTTGCGCCCCACCTCCGCCGCCATCAGCCCGCCCAGCAGCATGGTGGCGATGACGGTGACGGCGTAGGTCTCGAACAGGTCCGCGGCCATGCCGGCGCAGTCGCCGACGTTGTCGCCCACGTTGTCGGCGATCACCGCCGGGTTGCGCGGGTCGTCCTCGGGGATGCCGGCCTCCACCTTGCCCACCAGGTCGGCGCCCACGTCCGCGCCCTTGGTGAAGATGCCGCCGCCCAGGCGCGCGAAGATGGAGATCAGCGAGGAACCGAAGGCCAGCCCCACCAGCGCGTGCAGGCTGTGCGCCTGGTCCAGGCCCAGCGCCTGCAGCAGCCAGTAGTACCCGGCCACGCCCAGCAGGCCCAGGCCGACCACCAGCATCCCGGTGATCGCGCCGCCGCGGAAGGCCACGTCCATGGCCGGGCGCAGCCCGCGCCGCGCCGCCTCGGCGGTGCGCACGTTGGCGCGCACCGACACGTTCATGCCGATGTAGCCGGCCGCGCCCGACAGCACCGCGCCCACGGCGAAGCCGACGGCGGTGTACCAGCTCAGGAACAGGCCGACCAGCACGAACAGCACCGCGCCGGCCACGGCGATGGTCAGGTACTGGCGGTTGAGGTAGGCGCGTGCGCCTTCCTGGATGGCAGCGGCGATCTGCTGCATGCGTTCGTTGCCCGCCGGCTGCGCCAGGATCCAGCGCGCGGACACGATGCCGTAGAGGATTGCGAGGACAGCGCAGAGCAGTGCCAGCGCCAAACCGTATTGTTCCAGCATGACCCCTCCCAAGGTTGGTGGATACCGTCCAGCGACGGACGAAGCGGGGGAGACACGCCGAGGTGAGCCTTGAAGCACTGGAACGGACTCGAGACCGAGGCGCGTCTACCGTGTTCGACATCCCTGGAGCGGCCCGAGTATGAGGCCGGTCGCGTGCACAAGGCCACACGGCGTTCAGGCGGGCGGTGCCACGCTGGCCTCCCCCGCCCCGAGGAGGT
>DASRYN010000321.1:0-14124 GCA_035687185.1 Pseudoxanthomonas sp.
TGGAGGAGCTGCTGGCCCACCACCTGAGCCTGCGCCGCCAGCGCCTGGCGCAGCAGCGGCTGCCCGCGCGCGCGCTCGATGGCCCGGGCCGGCTGGCCCGCCGCCTGCTGGAGCAGTTGCCGTTCGCGCTGACCGGCGCCCAGCGCCGTGTGTTCGAACAGGTGCGTGCGGACCTGGCCCGGCCGGTGCCGATGCAGCGGTTGGTGCAGGGCGACGTGGGCTCGGGCAAGACCGTGGTGGCCGCGCTGGCCGCCACGCTGGCGGTGGAGCGCGGCTGCCAGGTGGCGCTGGCCGCGCCGACCGAGCTGCTGGCCGAGCAGCACCTGGCCAACCTGCGCGCGTGGCTGGAGCCGCTGGGCGTGCGCGTGGCCTGGCTGGCGGGCAAGGTCACCGGGCGCGCGCGCGCGGCAGCGCTGGCGGACGTGGCCTCCGGCGCGGCGCAGGTGGTCGTGGGCACGCATGCGCTGATGCAGGAGGGCGTGGCGTTCCACGACCTGGCGCTGGTGATCGTCGACGAGCAGCACCGTTTCGGCGTGCAGCAGCGCCTGGCGCTGCGCGACAAGGGGCCGGCCCACGGCCACGTGCCGCACCAGCTGGTGATGACCGCCACGCCGATCCCGCGCACGCTGGCGATGACCGCCTATGCCGACCTGGACGTCTCGGCCATCGACGAGCTGCCGCCGGGCCGCACGCCGGTGCAGACGGTGGCGGTCAGTGCCGAGCGGCGGCCGGAGCTGGTCGAGCGCATCCGCGCCGCGTGCGCCGAAGGCCGGCAGGCTTACTGGGTGTGCACGGTGATCGAGGACCCGGCCGAGGCGGAAGGTGGCCCGTCGCGCGCAGGCGGCCGGGTCGAGGCGCAGGCGGCGCAGCGCACGTTCGAGGCGCTGTCGGCGCAATTGCCCGGGGTCCGCGTGGGGCTGGTGCACGGGCGCATGAAGGCCGCGGAGAAGCAGGCGACCATGCGCGCGTTCAAGGAGGGGGCGCTGGACCTGCTGGTGGCCACCACGGTGATCGAGGTGGGCGTGGACGTGCCCAACGCGTCGCTGATGATCGTCGAGAACGCCGAGCGGCTGGGGCTGGCGCAGCTGCACCAGTTGCGCGGGCGGGTGGGACGCGGTGCGGCGGCGTCCAGTTGCGTGCTGCTGTACCAGCCGCCGCTGTCGGCGATGGCGCGGCAGCGGCTGGAGGTGCTGCGCCGGACGGGCGACGGCTTCGTCATCGCCGAGAAGGACCTGGAGCTGCGCGGCCCCGGCGAGCTGCTGGGCACGCGCCAGACCGGCCTGGCGGCGTTCCGCATCGCCGACCTGGGCCGCGACGCGGGCCTGCTGCCGCAGGTGCATGCGCTGGCGGACCGGTTGCTGGCGCAGTCGCCGGAGGTGGCCGACCGGGTGGTCGCGCGCTGGGTCGGCGGCGCGGCGCGTTACGCGGCGGCCTGACGGGCTGCACTGTTTGCCGCCCGGGGCGGGAATGGCGACACTGGCCGGCCGATTCCGCGGAGCCCTGCATGAGCGAGAAGATCCCGCTGCTGATCGATACCGACCCGGGCGTCGACGACGCGCTGGCGCTGCTGATGGCGCTGCATTCGCCGGACCACGAGGTGGTCGGCCTGACCATCGCCGCCGGCAACGTCGGCCTGGCGCACACGGTGCGCAACGCGCTGAAACTGCGCGAGGTGGCCGGCCGCATCGAGCTCCCGGTGTTCCCCGGCTGCGAGGGGCCGCTGGTGCACCTGCCGCGCGAGGATGCGGCGCACGTGCACGGCCGCGACGGCTTCGGCGACGTGGGCTATCCGGACCCGGCCGCGGCCGCGGCCGCCGAGCATGCGGCGCTGGCCATCCTGCGCCTGTCGCACCAGCACGCCGGCCGGCTGCTGCTGGTCGCGCTGGGGCCGCTGACCAACCTGGCCCTGGCCCTGCGCCTGGACCCGACCTTGCCGCAGCGGGTGGCGCGGCTGGTGGTGATGGGCGGTGCCGTCAGCGCGCACGGCAACATCACCCCGGTGGCCGAGTTCAACGTCGGCTTCGACCCGGAGGCGGCGCACATCGTGTTCTCCGGGTTCCCGCGGCTGGACCTGGCCGACTGGGAGGCGACCCTGGCGCACGGCTTCCACATGCGCCGGGTCGAGGCCTGGCTGGCGGCCGATTCGCCGCGGGCCCGCTTCTACGAGGCGATCTCCCGCCGTACCCGGGAGTGGTCGGAGGACCGGCGCGGCGAGTTCTGGCACTCGGCCGACGCCCTGGCCATGGCCTGGGCGCTGGAGCCGGAGGGGGCGGTGGAGCTGGCCGAACGGCCGGTGGACGTGGAGACCGAGGGCCGGCTGACCCGCGGCCTGACCGCGGTGGACTGGAACCGCCAGAGCGGGGCGCCCGACAACGCCCGCATCCTGCTGCGCTACGACCAGGCCCGGTTCGAGGCGCGGGTGCAGGCGGCGCTGGCCGCGGCCTGACCGGCGCGGCCCACGGCCTTGCGCCGGGGCCCCGCGGCCGGCTAGAATGCCGGGCTCTGTTCCGTTACCCGCATACGGTGTACGCCATGAAGGCCGGCATCCATCCCGAATACCGCGAAGTCGTCTTCCACGACGTCACCTCCGATTTCAAGTTCCTGACCCGCTCGACCCTGGCCGGCAGCGCCAAGGAGACCGTCAAGTGGGAGGACGGCAACGAGTACCCGCTGGTCAAGATCGAAATCTCCTCGGCCTCGCACCCGTTCTACACGGGCAAGCACAAGGTCGTGGACACCAGCGGCCGCATCGACAAGTTCCAGCGCCGCTACGCCCGCTGACCGCCGCCCTCCGGGGCGCACGGCATCGACGTCGCCGAACGGCCGCGCTTGCGCGGCCGTTTTGCCGTGCGCGCATTCCGGGCACCGCCGCCGGCGCGCGCGGGGGACTCGCGGCGGCGGGGTATGCGATAATCCCGAGGCTTCGCGGCCGCGGCCGCGGACTCCCTCGAGACCGCCCCGGGCGCAGCCGCGCCAGGTGCGGCGCCTACCCCACAGAGGAGCGCACATCGTGTCCCATTCCGATCAGGTCACCCTGAATGCCGGCGACAAGTCGGTGGCCCTGCCGGTGCTCAAGCCCACCCTGGGCAACGACTGCGTCGACATCTCCAAGCTGACCCGGGAAACCGGCCTGTTCACCTACGACTCCGGTTTCACCGCCACCGCCAGCTGCAAGTCGGCGGTGACCTACATCGACGGCGACGCCGGCGTGCTGCTGTACCGCGGCTACCCGATCGAGCAGCTGGCCCAGCACTCGACCTTCCTCGAGGTCGCCTACCTGCTGATGAACGGCGAGCTGCCCACGGCCGAACAGTTCAGCAAGTTCGACCACGAGGTCACGCATCACACGATGATGCACGAGTCGCTGAAGAACTTCCTGGGCGGCTTCAACTACGACGCCCACCCGATGGCGATGCTGTGCGCCTCGGTGGCCTCGCTGTCGGCCTTCTACCACGACACCCTGGACCTCAACGATCCCGAGCAGCGCCGCCTGGCGGCGATCCGCCTGATCGCCAAGGTGCCGACCATCGCCGCGGCCGCCTACCGCTACTCGATCGGCTGGCCGATCCGCTACCCGCGCAACAACCTCGATTACGTCAGCCGCTTCCTGCACATGATGTTCGAGGTGCCCAGTGAGCCGCTGGAGCTGAACCCGGTCGTGGCCAAGGCCCTGGACCTGCTGTTCATCCTGCACGCCGACCACGAGCAGAACGCCTCCACCTCGACCGTGCGCCTGGTCGGCTCGACCGGCGCCAACCCGTACGCCTCGGTCGCCGCCGGCATCGCCGCGCTGTGGGGCCCGGCCCACGGCGGCGCCAACGAGGCGGTGCTGAAGATGCTCGAGGAGATCGGCACCCCGGACAAGGTCGATTCGGCCGTGGCCAAGGCCAAGGACAAGGAGTCGGGCTTCCGGCTGATGGGCTTCGGCCACCGCGTGTACAAGAACTTCGACCCGCGCGCCAAGATCATCCGCGAGATGACCCACAAGGTGCTGGGCGAGCTGGGCATCAACGACCCGCTGCTGGAAGTGGCGATGAAGCTGGAAGAGGCGGCGCTGAAGGACGAGTACTTCATCCAGCGCAAGCTCTACCCGAACGTCGACTTCTACAGCGGCATCATCTACAAGGCGCTGAAGATCCCGACCGAGATGTTCACCGTCATGTTCGCCATCGGCCGCACCGCCGGCTGGGTGGCGCACTGGCTGGAACAGCAGGTCGACCCGGAAATGAAGATCGGCCGTCCGCGGCAGATCTACACCGGCTACGACGTGCGCGACTACAAGGCCATCGGCCAGCGCTGACGCGCAACGCACCGCGCCCGGAAACGCCCCGCCCGCGCGGGGCGTTTCCGTTCTTGCGGGCGCTTCAGGCCTCGGGCGCGGCCTCGGCGGGGTCGGAGGCCTCGTCCAGCACGTACAGCCCCATGTTGCGGCGCTTGGCCACCCGCTTGGCCGCCGCCGCGCGCGAGGCCACGGCTTCCGCGTCCAGCCGCCGGTCCGGCACCACGCGGATCACGCCGATGGTCAGCGTGGTCAGCGGGAAGGTGGCGTAGCAGCCGTTGCGGTCCTCGCCCTCCAGCACCCCGCGCGCCAGGTCTACCGGGTCGAACAGCGAGCGCGCGGCGGCGTTGAACTCGGCGATGCAGTCCCGGCAGCGGCGCTCCCAGTCCTCGCTCTGCAGCAGCATCACGAAGTCGTCGCCGCCGACGTGGCCGACGAAGTCCCAGTTCGGCTCGGCGTGGCGCAGCAGGGTGGAGGCGGCCAGGCGGATCATGCGGTCGCCGCGGAAGTAGCCGTACTGGTCGTTGTACGGCTTGAAGTGGTTGAGGTCGCAGTAGGCCGCGGTGAACACCTGGCCGGCGTCCAGCAGGCGCCCGATGTGCTCGGCGATGGGGATGTTGCCCGGCAGCAGGGTCAGCGGGTTGGCGTAGCGCGCGGCCTCGATGCGCAGCTCGGTGACGCGCCGCACCAGCGCCTCGCCGGTGCCCACGCCGGCGTAGCGCCCCTCGCGGGTGATGATGAAGCCGTCGGACAGGTACCGCTGGTCCTCGCCGAGCAGGATCTCGGACATGGCGTCGATGCTCTGGCCCACGTCGGCCACGATCGGCGATTCGTGCATCAGCAGCGTGCACGACTTGCGCCCGTTGAGCTCGCGCGCGAACGGCACCGCCATGCGCTCGTTGAACACGCGCCGGTTGATCAACCCCACCGGCCGGCCCTCGGCGTCCACCACCGGCAGCGCGGGCAGGTCCGGATGCGTGCGGAACAGGTGCTCGGCCTCGAAGTTGCTGCCCTGCTCGCTGATGGAGGGCGCCTCGATCAGCAGGTGCGCGGCGGTGATCCGCGGCGAGGCGCCGCGGCGGGCGCTGCGCGGCCACACCGGCAGCTTGGTCTGCTGCGCCCGGCGCACTTCCTCGGGCACCGAGCAGGCGACCTCGGCCTGCGGCCGCCCGAGCAGGTAGCCCTGCGCGTAGCGGATGCCCAGGTCGCGCACGATCGCCAGGTCCTCCAGCCGCTCCACGCCCTCGGCGATCAGGTCCGCGCCCAGGCTTTCGGCCACCTGCAGCAGCGCCTTGACGATGCTCAGGCGCCCGGGGCTCTCGGCGATGCGGTGCACCAGGTAGCGGTCGAGCTTGACGAACTCCGGCGACAGCTCGTGCCAGAGCTCGAAGTTGGAGTGGCCGTTGCCGAAGTCGTCCAGCGCGATGCGGATGCCGGCCGCGCGCAGGTAGCCGAGCGCGTCCGCCAGGCGGCCCACGTCCTCGACGATGTCGCGCTCGGTGATCTCCACCACGAAGCGGCCCAGGTCGCGGCCGGAGGACTGCAGGCTCTCGATGACCTGCTGCGGCCGCAGCGCGCCGCGCAGGATCGCCTGCGCGCTCAGGTTGACCAGCAGCCGGCCGCCGCGCTCGAAGTCGAAGGCGCGGGCGATGACGCCGGCCGCGTGCGTCTCCAGTTCGCCCAGGCGGCCGGCGGCGCGGCCATGGTCCAGCAGTTCCAGCGGCGTGCAGGGCAGGGAGGCGTGGCGCAGCAGCCCCTCGTGCGCCACCACCTGGTTGTCCTCCAGCCGCACCACCGGCTGGTACACCGCGCGCAGGCCGCCCGGCGCCAGCGCGGTGGCGAGCGCCGGGTGCAGCGATCGGGGCAAGGGCGCGGCGAGCATGGGGGCGCGAGCCTAGGCGCCTTCCATGACAGGCGCGCGTCAGCGCGGCCAGTGCCTGTCATCGGGGTGTCGCGGCGGACGGATACAACGTGGCCGCCGTCGCGCCGCGGCGCGCGCAGGCGGGGCGGAGGCTAAAGTCCGCCGCCCGGGGGCCGCTAACGCTGCGTCACTCTGCCTGGAGTACGCCATGTCCCCCGCACGCCCGACGCGCCTGCGTCCCTCCGAGTTGCTGTCCCGCTTCCGCCGGCTCGCCGCCCAGGCCCGTGCGCGCGCCGCCCGGCTCGGCCGGCTGGCGCCGGCACGACTGGCCCGCATGGGCCTGGCCGGGAAGATCCAGGCCAGCCTGCTGGTCTGCGGCGCCGGCCTGCTGGTGATCGCGCTGGCCTACTGGCGCGCCAGCGCGGGAACCGGCGAGGCAGCGGCCACCTTCGCCGCGCACCAGGATTATGCCGCCCTGGCGGCGCGCATGGCGCAGCAGGTGTCCGAGGCCCGCCGCCTGCAGACCGCCTACGCGCACAGCCTGCGCCCGGAGGATCGCCAGGCCCTGCAGGAGGTGCAGCGCCGCCTGGCGCAGACGCTGGAACGCCTGCGCGCCAACGCCCGGGACGAGGACGGCGCGGCCGTGGACGAGGTCGCCGTGCGCGTCGGCCGCTTCGCCGAGGGCATCGCCTCGCTCAACGCGCGCGTGGACGAGATGGGCAGCGGCGAGGCGGGGCTGCTGGCGCAGCTGGAATCGGCGGCGCGGGAGCTGGAGGCGCAGGTCGAGGCGCAGCCGGTGCCGGCGCTGTCGGCGCAGCTGCAGCGCATGCGCCGCGACGAGGCGCTGTTCCTGCTGGGGGGCGACACGCAGCACGCCGACCGGGTCAGCGAGGCCAAGCTGCCCTTCGACCTGGCGCTGGGCGCGGCGCGCGTGCCGCCGGCCGCGCAGGACGCGATCCGCACCGCGATGGACGCCTACCAGGCCGCGCTGCTGGCCTACGTGGCCGCGCGCGTGGGCCTGGACGTGGAGGCGCAGTCGCTGGAATCGGCCGCGGCCGACATCGCCCCCGCGCTGGCGCAGCTGGACGCGGCGCAGGCCCGGGCGCTGGAATCGGCCCGGGCGCGGCAGCGGGCGCAGGCGCGCTGGATGGACGGCTTCTTCGCCGTCACCCTGTTGCTCGTCTCGGCGGTCCTGCTGGCGGTGCTGCTGATGGTGCTGCGGGCGGTGCGGCGCCCGATCGAGCAGGCGCTGGCCTTCGCCGGCGCCATCGCCGAAGGCCGCCTGGATGCGCCGCTGGCGGTGCACAACCCGCACGACGAGATCGGCCGCCTGGCGCGGATGCTCGGCCACATGCGCGACCGCCTGCGCGAGCGCATCGAGGCCGAGCGCGCGGCCGCGCGCGAGAACGGGCGCGCGCGCCAGGCGCTGGACAGCGCGCGCACCGGGCTGCTGGTGCTGGACCAGGACGGCAACGTCGCCTACGCCAACCGCGCGCTGCTCGACGCGCTGGACGTGGCCGACGCGGCGGCGCTGGCCGGCGTCCCCGCCGCGCGCCTGCACCCGGCCTTCGACGCCATCGCCCGGCGCATGGACGCCGGCGAGGCGCGGGTGGAGGAAGAGATCGCCCACGGCGGCGTCCGCTACCGGCTGGCGGCCAGCGCGGTGGTGGTGGACGGGCAGCGCATCGGTGCGGCGGTGGAGTGGCGCAGCCGCGCGCTGGAGCTCACCGTGGAGAACGAGATCGCCGCGCTGGTGGACGCGGCCGCGCGCGGCGAACTGCACGGCCGGATCGGCCTGGACGGCAAGGAAGGCTTCGTCCGCACGCTGTCGGTGAGCATCAACCGCCTGCTGGAGACCTTCGAGCACAAGCTGGCGGCGCTGCAGTCGCTGCTGGCGGCGCTGTCGCGCGGCGACCTGGGCGCGCGCATGGAAGGCGAGTTCCACGGCACCTTCGCCCGCATCCGCGACGACGCCAACGCCACGGTGGCGCAGCTCACCGCCATCGTGGCCGGCATCCAGGAGGCGGCCGTGGCCGTGAACGCGGCCGCCGCCGGCATCGCCTCGGGCAACCGCGACCTGGCCCGGCGCACCGAGCAGCAGGCCGCCGCGCTGGAACAGACCTCCGCCGCGGTGGACGCGCTGGCGGGCACGGTGCGCCAGAACGCGGAGGCCGCGCGCCAGGCCAACCGCCTGGCGATCGGCGCGGCGGAGGTGGCCGCGCGCGGCGGCGAGGCAGTGGGGCGGGTGGTGGCGACGATGCGCGGCATCGAGCACGCGTCGCGCCGGATCACCGAGATCGTCGCGCTGATCGACGGCATCGCGTTCCAGACCAGCATCCTGGCGCTCAACGCGGCGGTCGAGGCCGCGCGCGCGGGCGAGCACGGCCGAGGCTTCGCGGTGGTGGCCGCCGAGGTGCGCTCGCTGGCGCAGCGCAGCGCGGTCGCGGCCGGCGAGATCAAGTCGCTGATCGAAGGCACGGTGGCCCAGGTGGACGACGGTGCGCGCCTGGTCGACCAGGCCGGCGCGACCATGGAGGAGATCCAGGCGTCGGTGCGCAGCGTCACCGGCATCATGGCCGGGATCGAGGACGCCTCCCAGGCGCAGAACGAAGGCATCGAGCGGATCGGCCAGGCCGTGGTGCGCATGGACCGGGCCACGGAACAGAACGCGGCGCTGGTGGAGGAGGCCGCCGCGGCGGCCGGCGCCATGCAGGAACAGGCCGCCGCGCTGTCCGCATCGGTGGCGGTGTTCCGCATGGCCGGGGATGCGCGGCACGCGGCGGCGCCGGAACGCCCGCACGCCCACGCCCCGCGCCGGGCGCCGGGCGCGGCCGTGCCGCTGCGCACGGTTCAGCGCGAGCTTTCGTAGCCGGCGATCTCGTCCTCGGCCAGCAGCTGGCGCAGCTGCGCCAGCGAGGCGCGGCGCATCGGCCGTTCGTCCAGCGCCGAGAGCGGCGCCTGGCGCAGCGCGTCCAGCGGCAGCACGGTCAGGTCGAAGGCCAGTTCCTCGGCGGCGAACAGCCACACCGGGAAGTCGCCGCTGCGCTCGCGGTCCAGGCGCAGGCGCCGCGTGCGCGACTCGGCGGGAATGCCGTGCTCGTCCAGGAAGCGCGCCACCGCCTCGGCGTCGTCGGCGAACAGCTGCAGCAGCACCGGCGAGGACGCGTCGGCGGTGCCCTCCAGCACGGGGCCGACCAGGCGCGGCTGGAACGGGGCGAAGAACTCCAGC
Source organism: Pseudoxanthomonas sp. (assembly GCA_035687185.1). Classification (GTDB taxonomy): domain Bacteria; phylum Pseudomonadota; class Gammaproteobacteria; order Xanthomonadales; family Xanthomonadaceae; genus Pseudoxanthomonas. The sequence goes on from DASRYN010000321.1 coordinate 9,370, forward strand.
GCGCGCAGCGCCGCCTCGCGGCGCCGGCGCACCGCGCCCGCCTGGGCCGGGCCCAGGAAGATGCGCTGGTATTCGCGCAGCGCCTCCTCGATCTCGCGGTTGCGCGGCAGCGAGGCATCATCGTGGATGCCCAGCCGGTCGGCGGCCTTGAGCTTGGCCTGGTGGTAGTCGCGGATCCCGCTCTCGGCCATCAGCCGGGCGGCCTCGTGGGCCAGCCGGCGGCGGCGCTCGCGGGTGCGGGTCTCGGCATGCTGGCGGGCGCGGTGCATGGTCCACACTCCGGACGAGGCCTGCGCCGACTGTAGCGCATCGGCGTGAGCGGTCAATCAATCCGCGGCCCCGCTCCGGCGGGGCCGCGGCCGCCGGCTCAGAAGATGTCGAAGGCTTCCTCGTCCTGCTGCTCCGGGCCCAGGTAGTCGAGCGTGCTCTGCATGCGCTCCAGGTCCTCGACCTTGACGTACTCGGACAGGCCGCCGCCCTCGGTGGACATGCGGCCGGAAGCGTCCACGTAGACCTGGACCATGCCCGCCGGCGGCTCGTTGGCGGCCGGCGGCTGCCCCTCCAGCGCCACGCGCATGTAGTCGATCCAGATCGGCAGCGCCGCCTTGCCGCCGTATTCGCGGTAGCCCAGCGACTTGAAGTCGTCGCGGCCGACCCAGACCGTGGTGACGAGCGGGCCGCCGAAGCCGGAGAACCAGGCGTCGCGGTGGTCGTTGGTCGAGCCGGTCTTGCCGCCCACGTCCTCGCGCCCCAGCACCTTGGCCGCGGTGCCCGTGCCGCGCTGGACCACGTCGCGCATCATCGACACCATCTGGTAGGCGCTGCGCTCGTCGATCGCGCGCGGCGCGGTGCGGGCGTCCGGGGCCGGGGCCGTCGCCGGCGCGGTTTCCGCCGCCGGCTGCGGAGGGGCCTGCGGCTGCGCGCCGGGCGCGGGCAGGGCGCCGAAGTTGAAGCCGTCGACGACCTGCGCCGCCGGCGCGGCCACCCGTCCGCCGACGGTGCCGCAGGTGCGGCAGGCCACTGCCGGCTCCTGCTTGAACACCACCTGGCCGTCGCGGTCGCGGACCTCGTCGATGAGCCAGGTGTCCACGCGCGAGCCGCCATTGGCGAACACGGCATAGCCGCGGGCCACCGACAGCGGCGTCAGCGAGGCGGTGCCCAGCGACATGGACAGGTTCGGCGGCAGCTCGGACGGGTCGAAGCCGAACTGGGTGATGAAGGTGCGGGCGAAGTCCACGCCGATGGCGTCCAGCAGGCGCACCGAGACCAGGTTGCGCGACTGCACCAGCGCCTCGCGCAGCCGCATGGGGCCGCGGAACTTGCCGTCGTCGTTCTGCGGCGACCAGGTGTTGCCGCGGCGGTCGCGGAACACCACCGGCGCGTCCAGCACCACCGAGGCCGGGTTGAAGCCCTTCTCGAACGCGGCCGCGTAGACGAAGGGCTTGAAGCTGGAGCCCGGCTGGCGGCGGGCCTGGGTGGCACGGTTGAACTTGTTGCCGGCGAAGCTGTAGCCGCCCACCAGGGCGCGCAGTGCGCCGGTGTTGGCATCCAGCGACACCAGCGCGGCCTGCGCGCGCGGCACCTGGTCGAGCAGGTATTCGCGCTCCTCCCCGCCGCGGCGCACCCGGACCACGTCGCCGCGCGCGAGCAGCGCGGCCGGCGACTTGCCGGTCCAGCGCGCCGCCGAGGCGGCCAGCACGATGCGGGTGCCGTCGGCCAGGACGGCCTGCGCGCTGCCGTCGCGCTCGGTGGCCGCGACCACCGCGGGCAGCAGGTCGGCCTGGGCCGGGGTGCCGGCCAGGGCCTTGGCCAGGGCCGCGTCGTCGGCGTCGGCCGGCAGCTCCAGCCGGCGCTCGACGCCGTGCCAGCCGTGGCGGTGGTCGTACAGGCGCAGACCTTCGCGCACGGCCTGGTCGGCCGCGGCCTGCAGCGCCGGGTCGATGGTGGTGGTCACGCGGTAGCCGCGGGTCACCGCCTCGGGGCCGTAGCGCTCGATCATCTCCTGGCGGACCATCTCCGCCACGTAGGGCGCCGGCGCCTCCACCGGCGGCTCGTGCGGGCTGGCGTGCATGGGCACGGCCTTGGCCGCGGCCGCCTCGGCGGCGCTGACGAAGCCCAGCTCGGCCATGCGGTCCAGGATGTAGTCGCGGCGGATGCGCGCGCGTTCGGGGTTGCTGATCGGGTTGCCCGAGGACGGGAACTTGGGGATGCCGGCCAGCGAGGCCATCTCGTCCAGGCTCAGTTCGTCCAGCTTCTTGCCGTAGTAGTACTCGGCCGCCGCCGCCACGCCGTAGGCGCGGTTGCCGAAGAAGCTCTTGTTGAGGTACAGCGCCAGGATCTCGTCCTTGCTCAGCTCCTTCTCCATGCGGATGGCCAGCAGCATCTCGGCCAGCTTGCGGCGGTAGCTGTACTCGGAGCTGAGGAAGAACTGGCGGGCCACCTGCTGGGTGATGGTCGAGCCGCCCGGCACGCGGCGGTCGTCGGTCGTGGCCAGCAGCCAGACCGCCCGCGCCACACCCTTGTAGTCCACGCCACCGTGCTCGTAGAAGCGCGCGTCCTCGATGGCGATGAAGGCCTGGCGCAGCCGCAGCGGCACCTCCTCCACGGTCACCGGGTAGCGGCGGCTCTCGCCGAACACGGCCATCAGCTTGCCGTCGGCCGCGTGCACGTACAGCGGCTCCTGCATCTCCACTTGGCGCAGGCTGGACACGTCGGGCAGCTGCGCCGAGAGGGTGAAGTACAGGGCGCCCAGGCCGATGGCGGCCAGCAGGGCCAGGCCTGCGCCGGCGACCAGGGCCCAGCGCAGCAGGCGGCGGAAACGGGGCATCGACAGGGGGTCCGGATTGCAGATTTCGCGGCCGCAGAGTATAGAGGAGACAAGGACATGGCCGGGGGGCGGTCCGGGGAAGGGCGGGCGGCCGCAGGGGAAGCCGCCCGTGACAGGCATCCCAGCCTTGGGCGCGGGGTGTTGCCAAGCCTGAAAAGGTCGTTATTTAATGCAAGGGCACAGGTAGTGTGTCCAAGTGCCCGTCGGCAGGGGAGAAACCGTGGGGCTCATCCCGAAAAGCCAGTCGCCGCTCATCGGCGTCGACATCAGCTCGACTGCGGTCAAGCTGCTGCAGCTCTCGCGCAGCGGCAACCGGTTCCGCGTGGAGCACTACGCGGTCGAGCCGCTGCCGCCGAACGCGGTGGTGGAGAAGAACATCGTCGAGGTCGAGGCCGTCGGCGAGGCCATCCGCCGCGCCGTCAACCGCTCGGGCACCAAGGCCAAGCACGCCGCCGCCGCGGTCGCCGGCTCGGCGGTGATCACCAAGATCATCCCGATGCCCGCCGACCTGGACGAGAACGACATGGAGGCCCAGGTCGAGCTCGAGGCGGTCAACTACATCCCGTACCCGATCGAGGAAGTGAACCTGGACTTCGAGGTGCTCGGGCCGATGCCCAGCAACCCGGAGATGGTCCAGGTGCTGCTGGCGGCCTCGCGCTCGGAGAACGTCGAGCTGCGCCAGTCGGCGCTGGAGCTCGGCGGCCTGACCGCCAAGGTGATGGACGTGGAGGCCTTCGCGGTCGAGAACGCCTTCGCCCTGATCGCCGGCGACCTGCCGGTGGGGCGCGACGGCGTGGTCGCGCTGGTGGACATCGGCGCCACGATGACCACCCTCAACGTGCTGCGCGGCGGCCGCAGCCTGTACAGCCGCGAGCAGGTCTTCGGCGGCAAGCAGCTCACCGACGAGGTCATGCGCCGCTACGGCCTGACCTACGAGGAAGCCGGCCTGGCCAAGCGCCAGGGCGGCCTGCCCGACACCTACGAGCCGGAGGTGCTGGAGCCGTTCAAGGAGGCCACGGTCCAGCAGATCAGCCGCCTGCTGCAGTTCTTCTACGCCGGCAGCGAGTTCAACCGCGTGGACCAGATTGTGCTGGCCGGCGGCTGCGCGGCCATCACGGGCCTGCCGGAAATGGTCGAGGAGCAGCTCGGCGTGCCGACCCAGGTGGCCAATCCGCTGGCGCAGATGACCCTGGGCCCGCGCGTGCAGCCGCACGCGCTCAGCCAGGACGCGCCGGCGCTGATGATCGCCACCGGTCTGGCCCTGAGGAGCTTCGACTGATGGCACGCATCAATCTCCTGCCCTGGCGCGCCGAGCGCCGCAAGCAGCGGCAGCGCGAGTTCCAGGGCATGCTCGGCCTGGCCGCCCTGGGCGGCGCGCTGATCTCCTTCCTCATCTGGTTCCACTACGACCGCCAGATCAGCGGCCAGCAGGAGCGCAACAGCTTCCTCGAGGCCGAGATCGCCAAGGTCAAGAAGCAGAACGAGGAGATCAAGGAGCTCGACGCCAAGAAGGACCGCCTGCTGGCGCGCAAGAAGGTCATCGAGGAGCTGCAGGCCAACCGCTCGCAGATGGTGCACCTGTTCGACTCCCTGGTGCGCACCATCCCCGACGGCGTGGTGCTGACCTCGCTCAAGCAGGAAGGCGAGGTGCTGACCCTGGAGGGCAGCGCGCAGTCCAACGCGCGCGTCAGCGCCTACATGCGCAACCTCGAAGGGTCGGGCTGGATGACCAAGCCGGACCTGTCCATCATCGAGGCCAAGGACGACAAGGCCACGCAGGCGGCGTCCGTCGGGCGCACGCTGCCGTACAACTTCATCCTGAAGGTCACCCTGGCCAACCCGAACACGGATGCCGACGCCGCGGCCGATCCCGCCGCCGTGCCGTCGCCGGAGGCCGCCACGGGCGACGCCGCGGCCGATGCCGCAGC